>JASHTN010000162.1 GCA_030040525.1 Gammaproteobacteria bacterium
GCGCGCGCGAAATGGTTCGAGAGCGCCCCGACGTTCTCGGAGATCGACATGTCGTTGTCGTTGAGGATCACGAGCAGATTCGCCGGCAGCGAGCCCGCATGGTTCAGCGCCTCGAAGGCGATGCCGGCAGTCATCGCGCCATCGCCGATCACCGCCACGACCCGGCGGTCCTCCCCGGCGCGCGCCGCGGCCACCGCCATGCCGAGGGCCGCCGAGATCGAAGTGCTCGAATGCCCCACGCCGAAGGTGTCGTACTCGCTCTCGGCGCGGGACGGGAAGGGCGCAAGCCCGCCGTCCTGCTTGATGGTGTGCAGCCGGTCGCGACGCCCGGTGAGCACCTTGTGCGGATAGGCCTGATGACCCACGTCCCAGACCAGCCGGTCACGCGGGGTGTCGAATACGTAGTGCAGGGCGATGGTCAGCTCGACCGTGCCGAGGCCCGCGGCGAAGTGGCCGCCGCGCGTGCTGACGCTGTGGATCAGAAACTCACGCAGCTCGCGCGCCAGCGCCGGGAGCCTGCCTGCGGGCAGGCGGCGCAGGTCGGCCGGGCTGTCGATCGCGCGCAGCAGGGGATAGGTGTCGGCGGGCTGGCCCATCAGGCCAAGCAGTGTACACGGGCGCGGCGCGCGCGCCGAAGCTGCGCAGGGTGAGCTCAGCTGGCGCGATTGACGACGAAATCGGCGAGTCCGGCGAGCGTGGCGGCGCGCCCGCCCAGCGGCTCGAGCGCTGCGATTGCGGCGTCGTGCAGCTCCGCGGCGCGCTGGCGCGCCGCCGTCAGTCCGGCGGCGCTCGGATAGGTGGGCTTCAGGTGCGCCGCGTCCGCACCGGTGGCCTTGCCGAGCAGCGCCGGGTCGCCGGCCACGTCGAGAATGTCGTCCTGGATCTGAAAGGCGAGCCCGATCTCCGCGCCGAACCGCCGCAGTGCCGCGAGCTCGCGCCCGCCCGTCACCCCGGCGGCGAGCGCGCCGAGGAGCACGCTGCACTCGATGAGTGCTCCGGTCTTGCGCCGGTGCATGTTCTCGATCTCAGCCACGGTGAGCGTCTGGCCGACGGCGGCCAGGTCCACCGCCTGACCGCCTGCCATGCCGGCGGTCCCCGTAGCACGGGCGAGCAGCCGGATCATCTCCAGGCGCGTCTCGGCGGGGGTGCCGCTCATCGGTCCGTCGGCGAGCACCGCGAAGCCGAGCGCCTGCAAGGCATCGCCCACCAGCACCGCGGTGCCCTCATCGAACGCGCGGTGGCAGGTCGGCCGGCCGCGGCGCAGGTCGTCGTCGTCCATTGCCGGCAGGTCGTCGTGCACCAGGCTGTAGACGTGGATCAGCTCGACGCTGGCGGCCGGCGTATCGAGCCGCTCAAGCGGCGCGCCGAGCGATTCACCCGTGAGATACACGAGCGTCGGCCGCAGCCGCTTGCCTGCCCCGAGCACGCTGTAGCGGATCGCCGCACGCAGCCGCTCGCTGCCGGGATCGGGCAGGGCGAGCAGCGCCTCAAGCACGCCCTCGATGCGCGCCTTGCAGGCGGCGATTTGCGCCGCAAAGTTCGCGCCCGCACCACGCACCCGTCGCTCCGTCATCACGCGTCGGCCGGCGGCTCGCTCAGGGCGTCGTCCGCGGATTCTTCTTCGAAGGGGCTCACGTCGCTCTGACCGCTGCGCCGGAGGAGAATTTCCACCTTCTGCTGCGCGGCCGTGAGCGAGGCCTGACAGTGGCGCGTCAGTGCGACGCCGCGCTCGAAGGCCCGCAGCGCTTCCTCGAGCGGCAGATCGCCTTTCTCCAGCCGCTCGACTAGGCTCTCGAGCTCGGCGAGCGCCTGCTCGAAGTCCGGCGGTTTGCTGTTGCGGGCCAAGTGCGCGTGACTCCTCGGCGATCAGTCAGTAGACGTCGGCTTGCGCGGGGCGCGCAACGTTACACACAGGCGCCCCCGCGTCAACGCGAGGGTTGACGCCCCGGACGGCACGGCGATAGAGTGAGCGGCCTGCATTAGACCGAGTCTAAGCGAGGAGAGTCATGAATCTCAAAGGCAGCAAGACGGAGAAGAACCTCAAGGACGCGTTCGCCGGCGAGTCGCAGGCCAATCGCCGCTACCTGTATTTCGCCCAGAAGGCGGACGTGGAAGGCTTCAACGACGTGTCCGCAGTGTTCCGTTCCACCGCCGAGGGCGAGACCGGGCACGCGCACGGTCATCTCGAGTACCTCGAGGCGGTCGGTGATCCGGCGACCGGCCTGCCGATCGGTGAGACGAAGCTGAACCTGAAGGCGGCGATCGCCGGCGAGACCCACGAGTACACCGACATGTACCCGGGCATGGCGAAGGCGGCGCGCGCGGAGGGCTTCGGGGAGATCGCCGACTGGTTCGAGACGCTGGCCAAAGCCGAGCGCTCGCACGCCAATCGCTTCCAGAAGGCGCTGGACGGCATCTGAAGTCCGCCCACCCAGGGCGCGAGGGGAGCCTCGAAGCTCCCACCCGGCATCCGCTCGACTGGCGCGACCCTGCGTTCTACGACGGCACCGCGCTCGAGAAGGAGCTCGAGCGCGTGTTCGACATCTGTCACGGCTGTCGCCGCTGCTTCAGCTTGTGCAACGCCTTTCCAACACTGTTCGATGCGGTGGATGCGACC
>JASHTN010000013.1 GCA_030040525.1 Gammaproteobacteria bacterium
CCGCCAGCCTGTCCATGCCAAAGGCGATGCAGCCGGTGTGCGCGAGCTCGTTCCGGTCGTCCTGCAGACCCCATACCTGCCCGAAATGGTCACGGTGATAGTTGAAGCTCATGCAGGCGGTGGGCCTGGCGGCGGTGTGGTACGGAATCAGCAGCTCGAACTTGAGCGCCTGCTGCAGCTGACTGACCGCCATGACCTGGCCAACCCTGCCGAAAAACGGATCGCTCGCGATGTCCATGCTGTGAGGCAGGGCAAGCTCGTCCGCGAGCTGCCGCGCGCGTGCCATCCACCCGTCACGGAACGCCGTCACCTCCTCCGGCGGACCGATGCGCACGAACTCGCGCATCCGAAAAGACTGCAACCGGTCCAGCGAGCGCGAGGGCTCGCGGCGGAAGCAGTCCGCCGCGACATCGAATATCAGGCCGGTGCGTGGCAGGCGCCCGCGGCTCGCCACCAACGGATACAGCGGGTAGCAGGCCGCCGGCGACAGAACCAGGTCCGAGGCTGCGAGCGCCGTCGTCCAGTCCTCGCCGCTCGTGTAACGGGCAGCGGCTGCATGAACGGCAGCCTCACCGCCGTGCAGCGTGCAGACGCAGCCGAGCAGGTTGGGGAAGCTGCCGAGATAGCCGGACTTCTCCACCTGCCGCCGGCTCATGACCGGCGGGAAGCGCAGCACCTCCGCACGTGGATCGCGCTGCCGCGAGATCAGACTCGCAAGCCGCTCGATGACCCCTTCATAGAGCTGCGTACGGGCGTAGACGCCATCGACCCCCATCGGCCTGAAGAGCGACCCGGCAATGGCCGCCAGCGGGTCATCGGCCGGGGCCGCGGTTTCTGGGTGCTGAACGCTCATGACTCGCGCAGGGACGTCGGCACCGGGCTCAGCAGCACCGAGGTCGCCAGGTTGGACAGAATGCGATCGTTGTTGATCATGATGGGCGAGGACAGCACATCGCGCAGATGACGCCCGAGGCTGAATTCGCTGTCATTGCGATAACCCGAGAGGCCGCAGGCTCGCATGGCGCTCATGACCGTCGCGGCGGCGAGCTCCGAAGCCTCGACCTTCGTCAGCGTGATCATCGTCTGAAAGTCGAGCGCTGCGAGCGCCGGCGGATCGTCCATGATCTGCTCGTAGCGGCGGAGCGAGGTGGCCAGCATGCCGCGCAGGGTGCGCAGCGTGGCCAGCGCCCTGGTGAACTGTGGGGCGCCGGGGGGCAGCTGCCCATTGCTGTGACGCATGGCGTTGCGGATGAAAGCCTGCGCCCGTGCCGTGGCGCTCGCCGCGATGCCGGTCCACACCGAGCCCCACAGAAGATGAGCGAACGGCACCAGGGTGCGGGCGTGAATGACCTCGTAGGGCACCGGCAGAACCTGCTCGGCCGCCGCGTCAGCCTTGAGCGTATAGCCTTCGCTGCACGTGCCGCGCATGCCGAGCGCATCCCAGCCCTGCAGGCGCGACAGCGTGTAGTCGCTCTTGAGCAGCGCCACCAACACCTGGTCGCTCGCCGCGGCATCGGCGGCACGGCGCGCCGTCGTGACGATGCCGTCCGCATAGGCACCATAGGAGATCACGCTGGCGCGACGCTCGAGACTGATGCGCCCGCCGTCATGGTGTTCGATCGGCGCCTCGCTCGAGCGAATGTTGCCGCCGCCCTGCCCTTCGGTGGTCGAGGAGGCCAGCAACAACTGCTCGGCGCACACGCGACGCACCAGGCGCTGCAGTGTGGCGTTCTCGCCCATGTGCCGCGAGACGCACGCCAGCTTGATCTGGTGCATCGCGTAGATCATGCCACTCGAAGCGCACGACTGGCCTAACACGTAACACACGTCCGCGACTTCGCTGAGCCGCGCGCCCTCGCCACCGAGCACCACCGGCAGCATGATGCCGAGGAGTCTCTGCGCCTTGATGGCCGCGAACGCTTCGGCCGGGAACCGCGCGGCCACATCCACCGCCGGCGCGTGTGCGGCTGCAATGGCGGCGGCTTTCTGGGCGCGGGTCTTGAGGTCACCCACGGCGTAATCGGCGCCCGCGATGGCCATTTCCACGATCGGCTGCGCTTCCATTAAACGAGACCTCCGGAGCAATTCTCGCCGGTGCGAATGTTTAGGCTCATACTACAGTGTATCTTTCGGCTTGCCCGGCCGATGTCACATAGAACAGCTTTACCTTAAGTGAAATGCTATGCCAGTGGAGGTTGAGGCGCACTCCGCCGGGGACACGCGCGCCCGCAGCCGCTCGGAACGACGCTGGATCCGCATAGCTCTCGTCAACAACATGCCGGATACGGCGCTCGCGGCCACGGAGACACAGTTTTGCGGCTTGCTGCAGGCGGCGGCCGAGGGGCAGCCGATCCGGGTGCGGTTCACCTCCTTCCCGGAACTGCCGCGCTCGCCTGCCGCCCTGGAGCACATCGGTCGCTCCTACTGGCCTCTCGATGAGCTGCTGAGCGAGCCGCTGGATGCGCTCATCGTGACCGGAACCGAGCCGCGCACTCCGCGCCTCGCCGACGAGCCATACTGGCCGCGCTTCGCACAGCTGCTGGCGTGGGCTGAGGCGCAGCGAGTTCCCAGCATCTGGTCCTGTCTCGCGGCGCACGCCGTCGTCGAGCATCTGGACGGCGTCGAGCGCCGGCGGCTCGCGCACAAGCGCTGCGGTGTCTTCGAGCACGAGATTCTCGATGGGCATCCGTTGCTCGCGGATGTGCGCGCACCGCTACCCATGCCGCACTCGCGTTGGAACGAGCTGCCCGTGGCGGCGCTGCGCGCGGCGGGCTATACCCTCCTCAGCTGGTCGGCTCACACCGGCGCCGACGCCTTCCTCAAGCTGCGCCGCAGTCCGATGCTTTTTTTTCAGGGCCATCCCGAGTACGAGGCCGCGACGCTCCTCAAGGAGTACCGGCGCGATGTCGGCCGCTACCTCGATGCACAGCAGCCGCACTACCCGACCCTGCCCCATGGGTACTTCTCGGCCACCGCAACGGCCCTGCTCGAGGAGTTCCGGCAGCAGGCTCTCACCGGCCGCACCGCCGGGCTTCTCGGACAGTTTCCCTTTGATGCGGTCGCCGCGGCCGTGCGCAATACCTGGCGACCCGCGGCGGTGGCGATCTATCGCAACTGGCTTGCGCTCGTTGGCGCCGCGGGGATGCGGATGAGCTCGCGGGACGCGGTATCATTGCTCGACGTATGAGCGACGCATCCGCGGATCGAGATCCGCAACTCCAAATCCGCGAGCGTCTGTTGGGCCTGGTCGAGCGGATCCTCGGCAAACCGGGCACGGCGCGTGTCCTGCCGCTCGATGTCCGCCTGAGCGAGCTCGGCATGACCTCCGTCGCCATGGTGCATCTGATGCTCGCCGTGGAAGTGGAGTTCGGCATCACCATTCCGCAAAGCGACATCAATCCGGAGAACTTCCGCTCGGTCATGTCCGTCGAGGCGCTGGTACAGAGGCTGCTCGCGCCCACGCCGTAGCCTGCGAAATCGCGGCCCGAGCGCGAGCCTACTTGACAGCTTTTTCGTACAGGCTGACGAAATCGCCGAAGGTCACGGGAAATTCCACCGTCGCACTCGAGTTGAAGGGATCGACTCCCAGCGAGTCCTCGAGACGCGCCACGATCAGCGCAAAGCTGAGGGAATCGAGACCTGCTTCGAGCAGCTTCAGCTCATCGGACAGTGGCGCGAGTGTTCTTTGCTGCTCGGTCGCGACCTGCTTGAATTGCGCCGCGACCTCTGACCTAACCGACATTACCGTGGGTCCTTCCTGGGGCTCTTTACGAGCATAGTATCGCGACCGCATTCCCTCGCGCCGTGAACCGCCTCACCGCGTTGGCCGGAGCGCCCGGCACGGCACGCTGCACGCAGAGTGCGGTCGCGGATACCTGGACTAAGCCACTGATTATACACGGCCTGCAGCGAAAGCAAGGCCGCTTAGGTCTCGGGTGCCCGCCTCATCGCGTGGCGCTCAAAGCCGCGATCAACTCATCGATGTCGGCGGCGAGGATCTCGCCGTGCGTCGCGCAGATCCGGACGACGTCGCGCCCTGCGAAGCTGGTTGCAGCCACCCAGGCGCGGCCCGAGGCGAGCACCCGCCGCACGACCTCACGGACGTCGGGGTAGCCCGGCGGCGGCACCACGCACAGCACGGCGAGCTGCGAGTCATTGGCGGCCGTCCAGCCGCGCGAGACGAGCTGTGCCTTGACGCGGGCGATCACCGTCACGGCGCGCTCGACGTGCGTGCCATAACCCTGCCAGCCGGCCGCCGCCAGTGACAGAAACAGCTTCAGTCCCATGAAGCGGCGCGACCATTGCAGGCTGTTGAGGTACGGATCGAGCGCACCGACTGCCGAAGGCATGAATGCCGTGGAGACGCGGAACGCCTCGCCGAGGATCGCCGCATGACGCGTGATGAACATCCCGCACCCCATGGTGGTCGCGAACCACTTGTGGGCGTCGATGGTGAGCGAGTCCGCGAGCTCGATGCCTGCGAGCGAGCCTTTCAGGCGCTCGGAGCACAGCGCCGCCCCGCCCCAGGCGGCGTCCACGTGATACCAGCAACCGAAGCGGCGGGCGATCGCCGCGCAACGCTCGAGTGGATCGATCATGCCGCCGCCGGTGGTGCCGGCGGTGGCTGAGATCATCACCGGGACCATGCCGCCCTGCACATCGCGCTCGAGGGTTTCTTCCAGCACGTCCGCCTCGAGCTCGCCGCGCGCATTGGTGGCGATGAGCCTGAGTCCCCCGCGTCCCACACCGGTTGCGTGCACGATCTTGAACCAGGCCGGCTGGCACTCGCGCGAGGTGTAGAGCGCCACGGGGCCGGCAAAGGCCCGCACGCCGTCGGTGCCGAAGCGCCGCTCCGCGCGGGTCAGTGCACAGATGAGCGCCGTGCAGTTGGCCTCGGAGCCCGCGGTCGTGAAGTGGCCGGCGGACTCCTGCGGCAGGCCGGCGCGCGCGGCTACGGCGCGGACCACGTGCGCTTCGATCGCCACCGGCACGGGCGAGGATCCCGAGCTCGCGAGCTGCGGATTGAAGGCGGCCGTGATGCGATCGGCGCACTGCGAGGGAAAGTTGGCCGGCGGATTGAAGAGCCCGAAGTAGCGCGGCTCGGTCATGTGGACGATGCCGTGCTCGAGCTGCGCGGTCGTCCACTCGAGGAGCCGCTCGAGGGGCTGGGGTGTCTCGAAGTCGAAGCCGGCGAGCTCGGCGCGGAAGCGGCTCATGTCGATGTCCGGCATGACCGGACCACGGCCGACGCGCTCGAGGGCTGCACCGAGCGCCCGCGTCAGCCGCTCATCGATCCGCTCGCGCTCGGCGCGCGGGGCAAAGAGCGCCGCCACCGGCGCTGCGAGCTCGCCCTGGCTGTTCTCATCCGCGCCGCTCATGGACCCATCGGCTGCCTCAGCGGCCGACCGCGGCGGCGAGCGCCTGGTCGAGGTCGGCGAGGATGTCGTCGATGTGCTCGATGCCGATGCTGAGGCGAATGGTCTCCGGCCCGATGCCCGCGAGGCGCTGCTCCTCGGCCGACATCTGCCGGTGGGTGCTGGAGGCCGGATGGCAGGCGAGCGACTTGGCATCGCCGAGGTTCACCAGGCGCTTGAAGAGCTTGAGCGCGTCGTAGAAGCGCACGCCGCCGTCGAATCCGCCGCGCACCGTGAAGGTGAGCAGCGAGCAGGCGCGCCCGCCGAGGTACTTCTGCACCAGGCCGTAGTACGGACTCTCGGGGAAGCCCGCATAGTTGACCGAGGTGACGCGCCGGTCCTGCCTGAGGAACTCGGCGACGCGCCGCGCGTTCTCCACGTGCCGCTCGACGCGCAATGCCACGGTCTCGATGCCCTGCAGCAGCAGGAACGCATTCAGCGGCGAGAGCACCGCGCCCGTGGTTCGCTGCAGCACATCGCGGCAGCGCCCGCTATAGGCGGCCGGGCCGTAGTGCTCGGTGTACACCAGGCCGTGATAGGACGGATCGGGCTCGGTCATCATCGCGAAGCGCGCGGCGTGCTCGGTCCAGGGGAAGGTGCCGGCGTCGATGACGATGCCGCCCAAGGTGGTGCCGTGGCCACCCAGGAACTTCGTCAGCGAGTGGATCACGACGTCGGCGCCGTAGTCGATCGGCCGGATGAGGATCGGCGTCGGCACGGTGTTGTCGACGATCAGCGGCACGCCGGCGCGGTGCGCAACGTCCGCGATCGCCTCGAGGTCACAGACGTTGCCGGCGGGATTGCCGACCGTCTCGCAGAACACCGCGCGCGTCTGCGCATCGATCAGCCGCGCGAGCTCTGCCGGATCGTCGGAGCTCGCGAGCTTCGCCTCGATGCCGAGCTGCGGCAGTACGTGCGTGAACAGCGTGTGGGTCGTGCCGTAGAGCTGCGGCACGGACACCAGGTTGTAGCCCGCCTGCACGACCGTGAGCACCGAGTAGTGCAGCGCCGCCTGCCCCGAGCTGGTGCTGACCGCGGCCAGGCCGCCCTCGAGCGCGGCGACGCGCTTCTCGAGCACCGCGTTGGTCGGATTGTTGATGCGGCTGTAGCGGTAGCCCTCGACCTCGAGGTTGAAGAGCGCGGCGCCGTGGGCTGCGCTGTCGAAGGAATAGGCCACCGTCTGGTAGATCGGCACCGCCACGGCATGCGTCGCGGGATCGCCGTCAAACCCGGCGTGCAGCGCGATCGTCTCGTTTCTCATCAGCGAAAGCTCCGCAGTGTGTCAAACTGCCGCAGCTGACTTCCCCGGCCCTGCGCAGCATTATGACCGCTCGCGGCAACGAAAACACAAAGGCGGCCCTCGACGCCTGGGTGCGCGCGCTCACCCTCACCGCGCCCATCGAGCGCGACGCAACGCGCACGCTGCCCACGGTGATCGATGCCCAGGCGCTCACTCGCGGCGCAGCGCCAGCGCTCATCGGCAGCGACACCACCCTTAGCTACGCCGAGCTCGCCGCCGCCGCCAACCGCTACGCCCGCTGGGGCCTGAAAGCCGGCCTGCGCGCCGGCGACGTCGTGTGTCTCCTCAGCCCGAATTGCCCCAACTACCTGGCGGTGTGGCTCGGCTTGAGCCGCATCCGCGCGAGCGTCGCGCTCCTCAACACGCATCTCGCCGGCGAGCTGCTCGCGCATGGCATCGTGAGCGTCGCGCCCCGTTATGTCATCGCCGCGGGCACGCTTTCCGGCTCGCTCGCGGCAGCGCGTCGGCTGCTGCCCCGGGAGATGCGGCTCGGAGTGCTGGGACCGGGCGCAGCCGATCTGCCGTGCCTGGATGCAGAGGTGGCCGCACAGGACCCCTTCCCGCTCGATGCCGCGGAGTACGACCCGGCAACGCTCGAGGACCGTGCGCTCTATATCTACACTTCAGGGACCACGGGGCTGCCGAAGGCCGCGAGCGTCAGCCACTACCGTCTGATGCAGTGGAGTCACTGGTTCGCGGGCCTCATGGACACCCGGCCCGAGGACCGCATGTACGACTGCCTGCCGCTGTACCACAGCGTCGGCGGTGTCGTGGCGACCGGCGCAACCCTCGTCGGCGGCGGTGCGGTGGTGGTGCGCGAGCGCTTCTCGGCCCGGGATTTCTGGCGCGACGTCGTGGCCGAGCGCTGCACGCTCTTTCAGTACATCGGCGAGCTGTGCCGCTACCTCGCGGCGAGCCCGCCGGATCCGAACGAGCGCCGCCACACGCTGCGGCTGTGCTGCGGCAACGGCCTGCGCGCGGAGGTCTGGCAGCAGTTCCAGTCGCGCTTCGCAATAGCGCGGATTCTCGAATACTACGCTGCCACCGAGGGCAGCTTCTCGCTCTACAACTGCGAGGGACGGCCGGGCGCGATCGGCCGCATTCCGCCGTTCCTCGCGCACCGCATGCCGGTGGCGCTCGTGAGGTTCGACGCCACGCGCGGTGAGCCGCTGCGCGATGCGCGCGGGCTGTGCGTGCCGTGTGCGGCGAACGAGCCGGGCGAGGCCCTGGGTCAGGTGAGCGATGCGCAAGGCCGGGCCACCGGCCGCTTCGAGGGCTATGCCGATCGGGCGGCCTCCGCTGCCAAGCTGCTGCGCAACGTGGTGACCGACGGGGACACGTGGTACCGGACCGGCGATCTGATGCGCCGCGACGCGCAGGGGTTCTTCTACTTCGTCGACCGTGTCGGCGACACCTTCCGCTGGAAGGGCGAGAACGTCTCGACGACCGAGGTCGCCGCCGTGATCGCCGCCTGCCCCGGAGTCGCGGACGCAGTGGTCTACGGCGTGACCGTGCCGGGGGCCGAGGGACGCGCCGGGATGACTGCGATCGTCTGCGGTGCAGGCTTCGACCTCGCGACGCTGCACGCGAGGCTGGCGGCGGCGCTGCCGGAGTACGCCCGCCCGCTCTTCCTGCGGCTCGCGGCATCCATCGAGCTGACCGGGACGCTCAAGCTCAACAAGCAGCAGCTCGCGCTCGCGGGCTTCGATCCGGCGGCGAGCGCGGATGCGCTCTACTTCGACGACCGCGGGCGCGGCGCCTACGTGCCGCTCGAGCCTCACCTCTACGCGCGCCTCACGAGCGGCGCGCTGCGCCCGTAAAGCGAGCGGCCCTCAGGCCGTGCCGCCGGCATCCACCGTGAGCGTGATGCCGGTGATGTTGGCTGCCGCCGCGCTCATCAGGAACTCGACGGCCCCCGCCACGTCCCGCGGTGTGATCAGGCGCTTCAGCGCGCTGCGCCGCGCGATCTGCTCGCGCTGCGCGGCATCGAGCCCGCGGGTCATGTCCGTCTCGGCGAAGCCGGGGGCGATGGCATTGACGGTGATGCCGAGCGCGCCCACTTCGCGCGCCAGCGAGCGTGTGAAGCCGATCAGGCCCGCCTTGGTGGCCGCATATGCGGCGAGACCCGTATAGCCCGTCGCGCTCACGATCGAGCTCATGTTGACGATGCGGCCGGCGCGCTCGAGCATCATCGAGCGCAGCGCGTACTTGCTGAGCACCATGGCCGCGAGCAGGTTGACCCGAAGGAGCTGCTCGACATCGGCGTCCTTCATGAGCGTCAGCTGGCCGCCGCTGCCGAGCCCGGCGTTGTTGACGAGCCCGAAGAGGGGACCGAACTCCTTGCGCAGCGCGCCGGCGAGCTCGCCGATCCCGCCCGTGTCGGCGAGATCGAAGCGGCGGAACTCGATCGCGCCGCGCTGCTCGCGCGCGGCGGCGTCCGCTGCGGCGCGCAGCTCCGCAGTCTCGCTGCGGGCGACCGCGATCACGCGCTCACCGGCGCGCGCCAGCGCGGCAGCGATGGCGAGTCCGAAGCCGCGCGAGGCACCGGTGACGACGATGTTACGCATTGGGACGCACCAGCTTTCCGGAAGGGGACACCTCCAGCCCCGGCACGATGCGGATCAGGGCGGGAACCTTGTGGGCGGGCAGCGCGCGCTTGCAGGCCTCGATGAGCTCGCGGGCCAGCTCCTCTGCCGGCGGCCGGGCTCCGGCGCCGCCCTCGGGCTCCGCCAGCACCACGTCCGCCGTCACCACGGCGCCGGTGATCGGGTTGCGCCGCGCCTTCGCGAGCGACATCTTGACCCAGGGATGGGCATTGATCACGGCCTCGACCTCCTCGGGGTGCACCTTCAGGCCACCGACGTTGATCACCCCGCCGGCGCGGCCCATGAAATGGTAGCGCCCCTCGCGCAGCTCCACCCGGTCGCCGGTGTCGACGAACCCGTCGGGGGTCTTCAGAGGCGCGGCGTCATCGCCCAAGTAGCGCGCGGCGTTGCCGGGCGAGCGGATCTGCAGCGTGCCGTCGGCGATGCGCAGCTCCACGCCCGCAACCGGCGCGCCGAGCAGGCTCGCCGGAAAGCCCGCGCGACCGTCTTCCACTTCGAAGGCGACGCCGGCCTCCGTCGAGGCAAAGGCATGCGCCACCGCCGCCTGCGGATAGGCCTCGCGCAGATTGTTGAGAATTCCCTGGTCGGCAATCTCACCCGACAGCCGCACGTAGCGCGGCGTGAGCGTCCCCGCCGCACCGCTCATGAGCGCGCGCCGCCAGTGCGAGGGGGTTCCCGAGATGTGCGTGACCTGCGCGCGGCGCGCCCGTGCGAGGAACTCCGCCACGGGCTCCTCGGGATCCGACAGCACGAGCGAGCCGGTGTGCATGGCGCGCAGGAAGATCTGCAGGCCGCCATAGCGGCGGATGTCGTAGAAGGTGCTCCAGAGCGCTCTGCCCGGCAGCGGCCGTCCG
>JASHTN010000163.1 GCA_030040525.1 Gammaproteobacteria bacterium
GGCGGCGCTGCAGGCGTTTGCGCAGACGAACTACGAGTCGGTGCTGAAGAGCATCAACGCGGCACCGAAGCTCACCCAGTCGAACGAGGCGGAGCTGAAGAAAGTCATCGAGGACTTCGTCGCCACCGGAACCTACTGACCACCATGCCAGGCACAAAGGAAATCCGCTCCAAGATCGCGAGTGTCAAGAGCACTCAGAAGATCACCAAGGCCATGCAGATGGTGGCCACCAGCAAGATGCGCCGCGCCCAGGAGCGCATGAAGCACGCGCGCCCGTACGCCGAGCAGATGCGCAACGTGCTCGGCCACCTGACCGAGGCGAATCCCGACTACCGCCATCCGTTCCTGGTGACGCGCGAGCCCAAGGCGGTCGGCATCATCGTGATCTCCACCGACCGCGGGCTGGCCGGCGCCCTCAACGCCAACGTCTTCAGGCAGACGCTGACGGTGATGCGCGATTGGCAGGGTAAGGGCGCGACCGTGAGCCTGTGCCTGATCGGCAGCAAGGGCATGAGCTTCTTTCGGCGGCTCGGCGTGCCGATCCTCGCCGCGGTCGCCAACCTCGGCGACCGGCCGCACGTCAAGGATCTCATCGGCACCGTCAAGGTGATGCTGGATGCGTACCGGGCCGGCCAGCTCGACCGCCTGTTCCTGGTGAGCGCGCACTTCGTCAACACCATGACGCAGCAGCCCGTGGTCGAGCAGCTGCTGCCGATCGAGGCGATCGACACCGAAGGGCTGCAGGAGCACTGGGACTATATCTACGAGCCCGATGCGGCCGGCGTGCTCGACGTGCTGCTGATGCGCTACATTGAATCCCAGGTCTACCGCGGCGCGGTCGAGAACGTCGCCTCCGAGATGGCGGCGCGCATGATCGCCATGGGCGCGGCCTCCGACAACGCCGGCAAGCTGATCGACGAGTTGCAACTGATCTACAACAAGGCCCGCCAGGCCGCGATCACGAAGGAGCTTTCGGAGATCGTGAGCGGCGCGGCTGCCGTCTGAGGAACGAGGTTAAGGAACCATCATGGCCACGCCCGCCGAGGGACACATCATCCAGATCATCGGTGCCGTCATCGACGTCGAGTTTCCGCGCGAATCGATTCCGCTGGTTTACGAGGCACTGAAGCTCAAGGACGCGGACCTGACGCTCGAGGTGCAGCAGCAGCTCGGCGACGGCGTGGTGCGCACCATCGCCATGGGATCCTCCGAGGGCCTCAAGCGCGGGCTCGCCGTGCAGGCGACCGGCGCGCCGATCTCGGTGCCGGTCGGGGCGGGCACGCTCGGGCGCATCATGGACGTGCTTGGGCACCCGCAGGACAACCGCGGACCGGTTGAGGCCAGGGAGTATCTGCCGATCCATCGCCCGCCGCCCTCGTTCGAGGAGCAGGCCGGCGGACAGGACCTGCTGGTCACCGGCATCAAGGTCATCGACCTGCTGGTGCCGTTCGCCAAGGGCGGCAAGGTCGGCCTCTTCGGCGGCGCCGGCGTCGGCAAGACCGTCAACATGCTCGAGCTCATCAACAACATCGCCAAGCAGTACTCGGGCCTCTCGGTGTTCGCCGGCGTCGGCGAGCGCACCCGCGAGGGCAACGACTTCTATCACGAGATGATCGAGTCGCACGTCATCGACTGCGACGACCTGCCGAACTCCAAGGTGGCGATGGTGTACGGGCAGATGAACGAGCCGCCGGGCAACCGCCTGCGCGTGGCGCTCACCGGGCTCACCATGGCGGAGTACTTCCGCGACGAGGTGCGTCCGGACTCCAACGGCCGGGGCCGCGACGTGCTGTTCTTCATCGACAACATCTACCGCTACACGCTCGCCGGCACGGAGGTGTCGGCGCTCCTCGGGCGCATGCCCTCCGCGGTCGGTTACCAGCCGACGCTCGCCGAGGAAATGGGCGTGCTGCAGGAGCGCATCACCTCCACCAAGACAGGCTCGATCACCTCCATCCAGGCGGTCTACGTTCCGGCGGACGACCTCACCGATCCGTCGCCGGCGACAACCTTCGCGCACCTCGATGCGACCGTGGTGCTGTCGCGCCAGATCGCATCGCTCGGGATCTACCCGGCGGTCGACCCGCTCGATTCCACCAGCCGCCAGCTCGACCCGCTGGTGGTGGGGGAGGACCACTACAACACGGCGCGCGGCGTGCAGGCGGTGCTGCAGCGCTACAAGGAGCTGCAGGACATCATCGCGATCTTAGGCATGGACGAGCTCTCCGAAGAGGACAAGCTCACCGTGTACCGCGCGCGCAAAGTGCAGCGCTTCCTCTCGCAGCCCTTCAACGTCGCCAAGGTGTTCACGGGGCAGGACGGCAAGATCGTGCCGCTCAAGGACACGATCCGCGGCTTCAAGGGCATCATCAGCGGGGAGTTCGACTCGCTCCCCGAGCAGGCCTTCTATATGGTCGGTGCCATCGAGGAAGCGGTCGCCAAGGCAAAGACGCTGCAATAATGGCGGACGCACCCACCATCCATGTCCACATCGTGAGCGCCGAGGGCGAGCTGTTCTCGGGAGCCGCCGCCGCGGTATTCGCTGCGGCGTCGCAGGGAGATCTCGGCATCCTGCCCCGGCACGCGCCGCTCCTGACGCTGCTCAAGCCCGGCGAAGTGCGCGTGCGGCTGCCCGGCGGCGACGAGGAGCATTTCTTCGTCGGCGGCGGCGCACTCGAGGTGCAGCCGAGCCGCGTCACGGTGCTGGCGGACACGGCGCTGCGCGCCCGGGACATCGACGAGGCGGCGGCGCTGGCCGCCAAGCAGCGCGCGGAGGAGGCGCTCAGGGACAAGGCCGGACACATCTCGATCGCCGAGGCGCAGGCCGAGCTCGCGCGCGCCGCGGCGCAGCTGAAGCTCATCCAGCGCCTGCGCAAGCTCCGGGGTTGATCGCTGGAACGGGCAGCCGCAGAGTTCTTCCAGGGCCTCGGGCGCAACCTGATCGCAGGCCTCAGGCTGCTCGGCCTGCGGCCCGTGCCCTGGCGGCGCCTCGCCGTCGGCTTCGATCAGCTTGTCGTGCTCGCCGTGCTCGATCTCGCGGTCTGGGCGGCCCTCGA
This sequence comes from Gammaproteobacteria bacterium, assembly GCA_030040525.1. Lineage (GTDB taxonomy): Bacteria > Pseudomonadota > Gammaproteobacteria > Steroidobacterales > Steroidobacteraceae > 13-2-20CM-66-19. Next base: position 3,057 of record JASHTN010000163.1, read on the forward strand.
CCGACTGCACGCCCCGCGCCCGGCGACCTTCACGCCCGATGCGCTCTTCGGCTGGGCCTGTTACGTGCTGCTGGGGCTGATCGCCTGCGCGCTCACGGCGCGCGCACAATCGCGCGAGGCCGACACCCGCGCACTCCTCGTGCCGGCGCTCGCGGTGGCGCCGTTCGTGCTCACGATCTTCTGGTTGGCCGGCGATTTCGCCTGGATCGCCGCGCGCGGGCTCGTGGCGACGGTGCTCGCGGTCGCGTATCTGGCGCTGCTCGGCCTGCGGATCCTCGGGGCGGCCTTCGGCCGTCTGCGGCTGCGCCCGGCGCTCGTGGCGGTCGCGCTCATCGCGCTCGCGCCGGAAGCGCTCGCGCTGTTGAATCTCGACACGCGCCTGTGGGTCGGGGAGGAGAGCGCCCAGGACCAGGACAGTGCAGATCCGGCCGCCACCGAGGAGCTGTTCTACGATCAGCCGGCAGAGATCGCCGCGGCCGTCGCGCGCGTCGAGCCGTCGCATCCGGGTAAGCCCGCGGCCTACTTCGTCGGCTTCGCGGGCGACGGCGCCCCGGGGGTGTTCAGGCGTGAGGCGCAGTTCGCCGCGCAGGCGTTCGCTGCGCGCTACGGGAGCGGCGACCGCACGGTGCTCCTCATCAACGACGAGCAGGACCGGGACAGCTACCCGCTGGCGAGCGTTTCCGGGTTGGCGCAGGCGCTCAAGCTGCTCGCCGCGCGTATGGATCCCGAGCAGGACGTGCTGGTGCTGTTCCTCACCTCGCACGGCTCGCAGGACGGGCTCGAGGTCGAGAACGGCTCGCTGCCGCTCGGGCAGCTCGTCCCTGCGGACCTGCGCCGGGCGCTCGATGAGTCGGGCATCAGATGGCGGGTGGTGATCGTGTCGGCGTGCTATGCCGGGGTGTTCCTCGGGCCGCTGAAGAGCGACACCACCGTCATCATGACCGCCGCCGACGCCCTGCACAGCTCCTTCGGCTGCGAGGAGGATCGCGAGCTCACGTGGTTCGGCGAGGCCTTCCTCAAGGACGCGTTGCCCGGCTCAGGCTCGCTCGAGGAGGCCTTCAGCACCGCGGCGAAGCTCATCGCGAGCCGCGAGCAGGCCGGGCACGAGGTGCACTCCAACCCGCAGCTGTACCTCGGCGTGCGCATGCGCGAGAAGCTGCGCGAGCTGCGCGCCGCTGCGCCGCCGCACGCACGGCGCGAGTTTACGGTGCGGCGCTGACTCGGCTGCGGGGCCAGGCGCTGACGGGGCGCCGCGGCGGCGCCCGCGGCACCTTCCGGTACAATTCGCCGTTATGCCTAAAGTCGCCGCCCTGCATAAGGCCGCCGCCAAAGCCGCTCGCCGGCGCTCCCGAGCCGCGGCGTCGAGCTCGCCCGCACCGCTCTCGGTCGTGATCCTCGCGGCCGGCGAGGGCAAGCGCATGAAGTCCGCGCTGCCGAAGGTGCTGCAGCCGCTCGCCGGCCGGCCGCTGCTCAAGCACGTGATCGATACCGCGCGCGAGCTCGAGCCCGCCGCGATCCACGTGGTGCACGGGACTGGCGCCGATGCGGTGCGCGCCGCGTTGGCCGACGAGCCGGTCAGGTGGACGCTGCAGGAGCCGCGGCTCGGCACCGGCCACGCGCTTGGCAAGGCGCTGCCGCACATTCCCGACAGCCACGTCGTGCTGGTGCTGTACGGCGACGTGCCGCTCATCAGCCGCGCGACGCTCACGCGGCTGCTCGCGGCGCGCCGCACCGGCATCGCGCTCCTCACCATGCGGCTGGACGACCCGCAGGGCTACGGCCGCGTCGTGCGCGCGCGCGGCGTGGTGCGCCGCATCGTCGAGGAAGCGGACGCGAGCGCGGCGCACCGCGCCATCCGCGAATGCAACACGGGGATCCTGGCGGCTCCGGCGCGGCTGCTGCGCCGCTGGCTCAAGGTACTCAGCAACGACAACGCGCAGCGCGAGTACTACCTGACCGATGTGATCGCGCGCGCGGTCGCCGAGCGCGTGCCGGTCACGCCGCTCCCGGCTGCGAGCGCCAGCGAGACGCTCGGCGTCAACGACAAGGCGCAGCTCGCGCAGCTCGAAGCCGCGTGGCGGGAGCGGACCGCCCGCCGCCTCATGCTCGCGGGCGTCACGGTGGCGGACCCCGCGCGACTCGACGTGCGCGGCGAGCTGACGCACGGTGCAGACGTTTTCCTCGATGTCAACGTGGTGCTCGAGGGACGCGTGACGCTCGGCGACGGCGTGCGCGTCGGGCCCGGCTGCCTGATCCGCGACAGCGAGATCGGCGCCCACACCGAGGTGTTCGCCCACTGCGTCGTCGACCAGACGGTGATCGGGCCGAACTGCAACATCGGTCCGTTCGCGCGCTTCCGCCCGCGCTCGGCGCTCGCCGCCGGCGTGCACACCGGCAACTTCGTCGAGGTGAAGAACGCCGCGCTCGGCGCGGATTCCAAGGCCAACCACCTGGCCTACGTCGGCGACGCACGTCTGGGGGCGCGTGTCAACATCGGCGCCGGCACGATCATTGCCAACTATGACGGCGCCAACAAGCACCGCACCGTGATCGAGGACGACGTGCACACCGGCAGCAACAGCGTGCTGGTGGCGCCGATCACGGTGGGCGCGGGCGCCACCATCGGCGCGGGCTCCACCGTGACGCACGAAGTGCCAGCGGGCAAACTCACCCTGGCGCGTGCGCGCCAGTCGACCATCGAGGGCTGGCAGCGCCCGTGCAAGCGGCCAGCGGCGCAGGCGGAGCCGGTCGAGCACTCCGGCGTGAAACAAACCAAGTAACTGCCTGCAACTTGTTTGTAGCACTCCTTAGCTAACGTTGCCCGGCTCCGAAAAAACGCGCCGAGGTGAGGGTCCATGAGTGCGGCGGAACAAGAGCGGGCCGACTGGCTCGACCCCGGGTTCTGGGAACGACTCGACCGACTGCAGGGAAGCCATCAGCGCCTCCAGGCTCAGCATCACGACGCGCAGCGCGGGCTCGAGCGGCTGACGCCGCGCGAGACCGAAGAGCTGCGCCGGGCGTGGGCGCATTACTGTCAGGTGATCGACGAGCTCGATCGCTCGACGGCCGAATTCGAAGCGCTGCGCATGTGCCCGGAATAAAGCCGCAGGAATCCGGCCTGAAGGTCCTGACGCGCCGGGCAGTAGCCGAGCTCGGCGCACTGCAGGCGAGCGTGCACGAGCTCGGCACGCACCGCAACGCCGCGCTGCGCCTGTTCATCGCCAGCCGCAATGCCACCACGGCGCTCGCGCAGCGCGAATTCTGGCTGGAGTTCTCCTGGATCGACCAGGAATACCGCGCCGCGGTGCGGCGGTTAGCGCAGTTCTGCTCCCAGCACCGCGTACGCTGATCACAAGTGTCATACATTTCGGGTACCTGCTTGTCATCCAGTCGTCATGCACCCTGCCTACAGTGCGCTGCTGACGGGCAGTCGCGCCTTAGAACAACACTCGGGCCGGGGATCTCATGAGCAAACGGGCGCTGCTGACCGGCATCACCGGACAGGACGGGGCGTACCTCGCCGAGCTGCTGCTGCGCAAGGGCTACGAGGTGCACGGCATCAAGCGGCGCGCCTCGCTTTTCAACACCGAGCGCATCGATCATCTCTACGAGGATCCGCACGCGGGCGACGTGCGGCTGCGGCTGCACTATGGCGATCTCACCGACGCCACGAACATGCTGCGCATCATCCAGCAGGTGCAGCCGGACGAGATCTACAACCTCGCCGCGCAGAGCCACGTGCAGGTGTCGTTCGAGACCCCGGAATACACCGCCAACGCGGACGGGCTCGGGGCGCTGCGGGTTCTCGAGGCGATGCGCATCCTCAGGCTCGAGCGCCGCACGCGCTTCTACCAGGCCTCGAGCTCGGAGATGTTCGGCCTGGTGCGGGAGTCGCCGCAGAACGAGGCCACGCCCTTTCACCCGCGCTCGCCCTACGGCGTCGCCAAGCTCTACGCCCACTGGATCACGATCAACTACCGTGAGGCCTACGGCCTGTACGCCTGCAGCGGCATTCTCTTCAACCACGAGTCGCCGATCCGCGGCGAGACCTTCGTGTCGCGCAAGATCACCCGGGGGCTGAGCCGCATCAGCGCCGGGCTGCAGAACTGCCTGTACCTCGGCAACCTCGAGGCGCGGCGCGACTGGGGTCACGCGCGCGACTACGTCGAGGCGCAGTGGCTGATGCTGCAGCAGGAGAGCCCGCGGGACTACGTGATCGCGACCGGGCGCCAGCATTCGGTGCGCGACTTCGTCGAGCAGGCCGCAAGCCTCCTGGATATGCGCATCGAATGGCGCGGCAGCGGTCCCGAGGAGATCGGGGTCAACCGCAAGACCGGCAACACGGTGGTGCGCATCGACCCGCGCTACTTCCGTCCCGCGGAGGTCGATACGCTGCTCGGCGATGCCTCGCGGGCCAGAGCCGAGCTCGGCTGGGAGCCGCGCGTCAGCTTCGAGGAGCTGGTGCGCGAGATGGTGGATGCGGACCTCGCGCTCGCGCGGCGCGACGCGCTGGTACGACGCGAGGGCTACCGCGTCGCGCAGGGGCGGGAGTAGCGCGCGCATGAAGCCCGACAGCCGCGTCTATATCGCCGGCCACCGCGGCCTGGTCGGCGCGGCGCTGCGGCGCTGCTGCGAGGCGCGCGGCTTCAGGAACCTGGTTCTGCGCGAGCATGCGCAGCTCGAGCTGCGTGACGGCCAGGCGGTCGAGCGTTTCTTTGCCGCCGAACGGCCCGAGTACGTGCTGCTCGCCGCGGCGCGCGTCGGCGGCATCCATGCCAACGACTCGCGCCCCGCCGAGTTCATCCGCGACAACCTGCTGATCGAGGCGAACGTGATCGATGCCGCCTGGCGCCACGGCGTGCGGAAGCTGCTGTTCCTCGGCTCGAGCTGCATCTACCCGAAGCTCGCCCCGCAGCCGCTGCGCGAGGAGTACCTGCTGACCGGCGCCCTCGAGCCGACCAACGAGTGGTACGCGATCGCCAAGCTCGCGGGACTGAAGATGTGCCAGGCGTACCGGCGGCAGTACGGCTTCCAGGCGATCGCGCTCCTGCCGACCAATCTCTACGGGCCGCACGACAACTTCGACCTCGACAGCTCGCACGTGCTGCCGGCGCTCATCAACAAGATCGACACCGCGCGAGCCACCGGCGCCGCGCGCGTGACGCTCTGGGGCAGCGGTAGCCCCCGCCGCGAGTTCCTGTTCGTCGACGACCTGGCGGACGCCTGCCTTTTCCTCATGCAGCACTACGCCGACGAGCGTCCGATCAACGTCGGCTGCGGCGAGGATGTGACGATCCGCGAGCTCGCCGCGCTCATCGCCGAGGTCGTCGGCTACCGCGGCGGCTTCGAGTTCGACGCGGGGCGCCCCGACGGCACACCGCGCAAGCTCCTGGACGTCTCGCGTCTGACAGCGCTCGGCTGGCGGCCGCGCGTCGACCTGCGACGCGGCATCGAGATCACCTGCGACTGGTATCGGCGCCACGTCGCACGCGGCCCCGCTGCGAGTTCGGCTGCCTAGTCCCGCAATGCCGGGCTGGGCGGAACTGGCCTCCTACAGAGAGCTCACCGCGCTGCTATGCGGCGCACTGACAGCGCTGTCTTTCTGGGCCGTGGGCCACCTCCTGTGCGGGCGGCAGCTCGCGCGGCTCGATCCCGCCGTGCGCACGGCAACCGAGTGTGTCGCGGGTGTGCTCGCGATCAGCCTGCTCGTACAGGCGCTGGCCATGGCTCAGGCCTCGCGGCCCGCCGTGATGCAGGCGCTCTGGAGCGTCGCGCTACTCGTCACGGCCATCGCGCTCTTCCTCGCCTGGCGGCGGCGCGGCGCCGCGGCCGCGCCGCTCTTCCGAGCCTCAGCTGCACCCCTCTGGCCATGGTTGCCGGCGCTCCTCATGGCGGCGGCGCTGCTGCTCGCCGGGGCAGCACCCGAGACCCGGGCGGATGAGCTCGGCTATCACACGCTCGCGACGGGGCGGCTGCTCAGCGACGGCGGCCTGCGCTTCCACCCGCTGCCCTGGGAGGCGGACGTGGTGCCCCAGCTGGTGTGGCATTACGCGCTGGTGCCGCTCTATGCCGTTGCGGGAAGCGCGGCGGGCGGGGTGGCCTCCGCATCGCTGGCGCTCGTGCTCGCATTCTCGACCGCGCGCCTGGTGGCCTGGCAGAGCGGAAGCGCCGCGCTGGCGGCCGCCGCCGCCTTCATTGCGCTCGCCTGCGGCTACAGCATCGTGTTCTTCACGACCACGGGCCCCCATGCCTTCGGTTATCTGGCGGTGTTCGTGGCGGTGGCCGCCGTGGGGTGGTCGCAGGAGCTGCGCGCCGCAGCCGGCGCACCCGCCTGGGCGCTCGCGGTGGCGATCGGCTGCGCGGGGGCGGTCGCCGGGAAGGCCACCATGCTGCCCCTCATGGCGCTCGTAACGGGGCTGGCGGCGTGGGACGTGCAGCAGGAGACGCGCGCGGCGCGAGTGCGCCTTGCCCTCATCGCCCAGCTGGTGCTGATTCCAGTGCTGGTGCTCGCGCCATTGTTCTTCTGGACCTGGGCGGCGAGCGGCTCCCCGCTCGGCGTGCTGACCGCGGGACTCGCACCTCGCGGCGCGTTCGATCCGCAGACGCTGGCGGCGTACCGGGGCACGCGTGCGCTGTTCGAGAACCACCTTCAGTGGCGCTTCGAGTCCGCCTACTGGAGCCTGTCGATGCTGCTGTTGGGGCTCGCGGCGCTCGTCTTCGAGCCTTCGCGCGCGCGGCGGCGGCGCTGGTGGCTGATCGCGGTGCTGCAGTCGCTGGTGATCCTGGCACTGCTTCCGTGGGAGATCCGCCACCTCGGCGGCATCCAGTATCCGCTCCTGGCCGCCGGCATGATGGCGCTCGCGGCGCGCTGGCGCGCGCGCGGCTGGGCCGATGGCTCGTTCGCGGCGCTCGCGGGTCTGGCCGCCACGCCGTGGGCAGTGTTCGTGCTGTGGATCGCCAGCATCTACGTGCCCCTCGCGGGCGGCCGCGAGACGGCAGCGCAGTTCGTACGCCGCTACGCGGGCTTGCAGGCGGACTTCGAGGCACTCGACCGCAGGCTGCCCGCTGACGCGCGCATCCTGATCGGGCGCAGTCGCTCCGACGCCGTGCAATACGCCTGGTATGCCCGACCGCCGATCTGGTACGCGCCCCGGCCGGTGCTCTTCGACACCGCGGAGGTCCAGCGGGGCGATCGCGTATATCTCATGTACGTTGGCGCGGGCGGCGGGGGTGAGCACGGGCCGATTCCGCTCGATCCCTGGCTGCCGCCCGGCTATGCGCTCGGGCGCAGCGTCTATGTCGACCCCGACGCCCGCTTCTATCCGTCGCGCACCCCTCGGGGAAACCCCGGGCTGGCGCGGCTCGAGGTTTTCGAGCTGACACCGCAGCCGTGACGGGAGCCGGTGCCCTCCCCCGGCCGCCGCGTTTGCAAATCTGTCACATTCTCCCGCGATTATCGTCTGCTCAAACAAGCCGGCGGGCCGCGCCCGTGCGGCCGAGAAAGCGTCAATGGCCGCCACCCAGATTCTCAGCATCATCTGCGTACTCGACGGACGCCAGTCCGATCCCGCGCGGCGGCTCGAGGATCTGCACCGCAGCGTCTCGCTTCTCGGCATGCCCTTCGAGATCGTGGTGGTGGTAAACGGCGCCCCGGCGACGGCCGCCGCCGCCATGCGCGCGCTCACCCGCTGCCTCGACAGCCTGCAGATCTATTTCTTCAAGCGCCGCACCGACTACGTGACCGCAGTTCTCGCCGGGCTCGAGAACGCGATCGGTGACTGGGTGGCAACCCTCGACCTGGCGTGTGACGAGCCCGGTGTGGTGCGCGAGCTGGTGCTCACCGCCCGGCGCGAGCGGTGCGAGGTCGCGGTGGCCGCAGCGGGCCGGCCGCGCCGGCGCGGCATGGGGGAGACGCTGCTCTCGACCGGCTTCCACTTCGCGTTTCGCCGCCTGCACGGCTACAGCCTGGCGCTCGAGGCACCCACCGCGCGGCTGATATCGCGCGCCGTGGTGAATGAGGTGTTGCAGCACGACTCGCCGCTGATCGCACTGGAAACTCTTACCGCCTCCGGGGGCTACGCGCGTGCCGTCGTGCGCACCACGTCGCGGGCGGCGGTACGGCTGCCCGTGTCCGAGCGCGCGCGGATCCGCTGGCGCACCCTGATCGGCATCAACGCGGCGCCCTTGCGTCTTGCTAACCTGATCTGCGGGCTGGGCGCGCTGGCGGCCCTCGCCTACACCGTCTACGTCGTGGTCGTATATCTGGTCAAGACCAATGTCATGCCCGGATGGACCACGGTGTCGCTGATTCTCTCGGCCATGTTCCTCACCATGTCACTGGTGCTCGGGATGCTGAGCGAGTACCTGATCCTGCTGCTCGACGCCGGAGCGCGCCGCGGGCGCTACGAGATCGGCGAGGAGCTCTCGAGCGGCGTGCAGCCGCGCAGCAAGCTCCTCAACGTCGAGACTGAGCTGTGACGACGGCGCTCATCGGCTACACCGGCTTCGTGGGGGGCTACCTCTCGAGCCGCATGCCCTTCGACCTGAGGATCAACCGCGCCAATCTCGGCGAGCTGCGTGGGGCGCGACTCGAGCGTGTGGTATGCGCAGGACTTCCCGCGGCCAAGTGGCTCGCCAACCAGGATCCGGCCGCCGACCGCGACAACATGCTGCGTCTGGCCGACGTGCTGCGCACCGTGAGCGCGCGGCGCTTCGTCCTGATCTCGACCATCGATGTCTATCCGCGCACCCGCGATGCGGACGAGGACTTCGACTGCAGCTCGAGTGCCAATCACGCCTACGGCGAGAACCGCCTCGCCTTCGAGCGATTCGTGCGGGAGCAGTACCGGCACGCGCTGATCCTGCGGCTGCCGGCGCTGTTCGGCCCGGGACTGAAGAAGAATGTGCTGTTCGATCTGCTGCACGGACACCGGCTCGAGATGATCAACCCCGCGAGTCGCTTTCAGTGGTACCCCCTGGTGCGTCTGCCCGCGGACATGAGCACAGCAGAGGTTCACGGGCTGAGGCTCGCGAATCTCTTCACCGAGCCGCTCGCCACGGGAGCGATCCTCGGGCGATGTTTTCCGACGGTGCGTGTCGGCGAGCGGGCGGACCCTGCCGCGGACTATGACCTCGGGACCCGCCACGCGGCGGTGTTCGGCGGCCGCGGCCGCTACTGCATGACGGCGCCCGGGGTGCTTACCGAGCTGAGCGCCTTCTGCGCCCGGCGTGCGGCCGCGTGAGGCGGGCGGCTCTGTGAGCGTTCCGCGCTTCGCTTTCTCCAACATCGCCTGGTCGCCGCACGACGACCGGAACACTCTCGCCCTGCTGCGCAGCCATGGCGTGACCGGGATCGAGATCGCGCCCACGACCGTCTGGGAGGGCTGGGCCGGCAGCACCCGGTCGGCAGCGGCCGCCTACGGCGCCTTCCTGCGCGATGAGGGGTTCGAGGTGCCGGCGCTGCAGGCGCTGCTCTATGCGCGGCCCGAGGCGCGGCTGTTCGATGAGCAGGGCGAGGCCCTGTTACTCGAGCACCTGGCGCACGTCGCAGAGCTCGCGGGTGGGCTCGGCGCGCGGGTCGCGGTGCTCGGCGCGCCGCGGCAGCGCGACCGCGGCCGCCGCAGCTTCGAGCAGGCGCGCGATGAGGCGGTGCCGGTGCTGCGACAGGCCGCGCAGCGCTTCCATGACCAGGGCGCCTGCCTGTGCGTCGAGCCCAACCCGCGCGACTACGGCTGCAACTTCGTGTGCAGCGCCGGCGAAGGAGCGCAGCTGGTGGCCGCAGTGAATCACGCGGGATTCGGCCTGCACCTGGATGCCGGCGGGCTGTACCTCGAGCGGGAGGAGCTCGCGGGTGTGCTGCCGCAGGTCGAGGGCATACTGCGGCACTTTCACGTGAGCGAACCGCACCTGGGCGATTTCCGCACGCCCCGCGCACCCCACGCCGCGAATCTGCGCTGCCTCGCCGAGCGCGGCTACACCGGCTGGTGCTCGGTGGAGATGCGCCGCCCGAGCGCGCCGCTCGCGGCGGTCGGACCCTGGGGGATCCTGAGTGATGCGCGAGGCGGTCATGGCTGAGGCTGCCAGCGCCGCTGCCGGCCAGACCCGGCTGATCAACCCGACGTTTCCCGATGCCGGCGAGCTGCCGGAGTTCCGCTGCGAGTTCGCCTGTGAGAGGCGGTCGGATCTCGCCGTGCTGATCCCGGTCATCAACGAGAGTGAGCGGATCCTCGCACAGCTTGCGCGCATGCAGGGGCTCCAGCTGCGCCTCGACGTGCTGATCGTCGACGGCGGCAGCACTGACGGATCCACGGAGCCCCGAAGGCTGCGGGACGAGCTCGGCGTGGCGGCGCTCCTGGTGAAGACCGGCCCGGGGCGGCTGTCGGCGCAGCT
>JASHTN010000164.1 GCA_030040525.1 Gammaproteobacteria bacterium
GCTCGAGCAGCTCGGAGGTGCCGTCGTTGAAGGTGATCTCGACGCCATCGGTGCTACTGAAATACTGCTGCAACCCCGTCATCCACGTCCCGAAGGAATGAGTCGGGTTGGAGAAAGTGAAGGTTACCGTGTCGTTCGTTGTTCCCAGAAACTCACTGCCAAGCGGAGTGACATTGAACCCATAGAGGTTGCCGGCCGTGACGTTGCTGACCCCGGAGTAGCCATTGCCGAACTGGGTACCAGTTATCGTGATGGTCACCCCCGGATAGCTGGTGATGTTGTAGAAGCCGGTCGCCAAGCCTTCGTAGGTGATCGTGCTGAGGGAACCGTAGCCAGCCGCTGCCGTCTCGAAGCTGGTCTGCGCGGCCGAGGAAAGCGGCCACGGACCCGACGTGGAAGCTCCATCGTCCTGTCCCACATAGGTGGTGATGCCCGCGTGAGCGGTCACCTGCCAAAAGCCCGGTACAACGGCTGCAACCGCGGCGAGCCACACTCTCTTGTGCATCTTCATCTCCCGATCCGCGTAGGCGAACGCCAGCAGAAGCGTTGCAAATGGCGTACCAGGAGAAATATCCTCACTTTCCAGCAACTTGAAATCCTGGCGTTCTCAACTGCAAAGTTTTTCGACATACCTCGAAGGATTCCTCGCCGGTCGAGGTGCATGCCGACGCTAGCGGGCGGCGACCGTCACCGGGGCGTCTTGGTAGTACTGCGGGAAGAGCTGCTGCAGGCGGCGGATCTTGGGCAGATCCATCACGACGATGTAGGGATAGCTCGGGTTCTTCAGGTAGAAATCCTGGTGGTAGCCCTCGGCGGGGTAAAAGCGGCTGAGGGGATCGACCCGGGTCGCAAGGGGCCGGCCGAAGCTGCGTGCCTGGTCGAGCTGCGCGATGTAGCCCGCGGCGATGCGCCGCTGCGCCTCGTCGGCGTAGAAGATGTCGGAGCGGTACTGCGGGCCGGTGTCCGGTCCCTGGCGGTTGAGCTCGGTGGGATCGTGCGCCACCGAGAAATAAATCTGCAGCAGCTCGCCGAAGCTCACCTCGCCGGGATCGAAAGTGATCTGTACCGACTCGGCGTGACCCGTGGCGCCGGTGCTGACGTCGTCGTAGTGGGCCGTGTCGGCCCTGCCGCCGGAGTATCCGGCCAGCACGGCGCGCACGCCGCGCACGTGCTCGAACACCCCCTGCATGCCCCAGAAGCAGCCGCCGGCGAGCACCGCGGTCTCGAGCGGGCCGTTGTGCCTGGGGTTGTCGAGTGCGGGCGCGGGCACCGCCACGGCCGGCTCTGCGGCCCGCGCACAGCCAAGCCCGCCGAGGCAGGCCGCCGCCGCGAGCACTGCAGCGCCGCAGACGAAGGTGCGCGCCGTCGCCGCGCGTGTCGCCGCCGGGCGCATCAGCCGCGCACCGTGAAGTTCAGCGCGACCGAGTTCATGCAGTAGCGCAGCCCCGTCGGCCGCGGGCCGTCATCGAAGACATGGCCGAGGTGCGCATCGCAGCGCCTGCACGACACCGCAGTTCGCTGCATGCCGAAGCTGCTGTCGCCGCGCTCCACGACGTTGTAGCGCGAGATCGGCTGCCAGAAGCTCGGCCAGCCGGTGCCGGAGTCGTACTTGGTCCGCGAGTCGAACAGCACAGTGGCGCAGCAGATGCACGCGTACAGGCCGTCGGCGTGATTGTGGTCGTAGGCGCCGCTGAAGGCGGGCTCCGTGCCCTCGTGACGTGTCACGGCATAGGCGAGTAGCGACAGCTGCCGGCGCCACTCCGCATCCGTCTTGAGGACACGCGGCAGCGGCGCGGTGCCGAGGCTGCGGCCGTCGGCCGCAAATCTCTCGATCGTCACAGTCTCGGCGGATTGTCCGCCAGCAAGCAGCGCGGCAGCGGCCGGGCGCGTAGCCGCAGCAGCCACGCCGCAGGCGGCGGCGTAGGCGAGCAGCGCTCTGCGTGAGAGACGGGGACCGGGATCATGAGGCATGACATCTCTCCGTCAACCGAAGGTAAAGGAGTACGCCTGCACGCCGGCGCGCTCGAACTCGATCTCGAAGGTATGCTCGCCCCCGGGGTGCGCCAGCCGCAGGAGCTGATACAGGCGCTGCCCCGCGACACTGCCGCTGCCGTCCGCACCTACGTCGGCGCCATGATCGGCGTCCGGTGCGCGCCCGTCGACCCTAACCCGGAAGGCAACCGGATGGCGCGGGTCCGCGGCGCCCAGCACCAGGTGCAGGTCGCGCGCGCGGAAGCGAAACTCGATGCCGGCGCCGCTGCCGGTCGCCACTGCGCGTTCGCCCTCGACGCGCCAGGGGCCGGACAGCGCCCACTGGTTGAGATCGAGCTCCGCAGGCGCGCCGTAGTCGCGCGATGCATCGCGCGCGAGACCACCGGGCGAGGCAAAGCTGTCTGCGCGCGCATAGCCGATGTAGGTCTCCGGCGAGCCGATGTCGGCTTCGTCCGCGGGCGCTTCGGCCCCCGTGCCGCGCGTCAGCGCTCCGGCCGCCGCGAGCTGCTGCGCGCCCGCTTCGCGCAGGAGCTCGCGGATCAGCTGCTCGGACTCCGCATAGTCGCCCTCGCCGAAGTGATGGCCGCGAATCCGCCCCTGGGCGTCGATGAAGTAGTGAGCCGGCCAGTACTGGTTGTTGAACGCCTGCCAGATGGCGTAATGGCTGTCAACGGCGACCGGATAGACGATGCCGAGGTCGTGCACGGCGCGCGTCACGTTCGCCAGATCCTTCTCGAAGGCGAACTCGGGCGAATGCACGCCGATCACCACCAGCCCCTGGTCGTGATAGCGCTGGTACCAGCTCTTCACGTAAGGCAGGGTGCGCAGGCAGTTGATGCAGGAGTAGGTCCAGAAATCGATGAGCACGACCCTGCCGCGCAGCGATTCAGCCGTGAGCGGCGCGGAATTCAGCCAGGCGATCGCCCCGGTAAGCGGCGGCAGCTCGCCTTCGACAGGCGGGCTGCCGGGCGGCGTGGGGCTGGCGGCCATCATCATCGAGCCGCCGCCCGCGGAGTCGCCGTGCGGCGGGCCGCTCATCGTTCCGCTCATGGCGCCCGACATGGTCATGGCGCCCTGCATGGCCAGCGCCGCGCCGCCGCCGTGCGCCCCGCCGCCGTGCGCCGGTGTGATGCGATCGATGAGCGATTGCTCGAGCCGGTTGGTGTTAGCCGCCGACAGCCGTGTCAGCACGCCGGTGTCCCAGCCGAGCGCGATGGCCGCGACCGCGAGCAGCACGGCCGCTCCGAGCGCGCGCCGCACCCACTCGCCGGCGGCGAAGGAGCGCTTGAGCGCCGCGATCACGCGCGTGCTGGCCGCCGCGACTGCCGCCAGCGAGCAGGCGGCACCGAGCGCGTAGGCGAGCAGCAGCACGCTGGTCGTGACGCTCGGACCGCGCAGCGCCGCACCCGTCAGGATGAGCCCGAGGATCGGCCCCGCGCACGGCGCCCAGAGAAACCCGGTCGCAACGCCGAGCACCAGCGAGGGAAGGACGCCGCGCCGCGCGCCGGCACCGCTCCCGGACTGCAGCCGCCCGCCGAGTGCGACCAGCGGGCGCGTGGCCCACGCCGCGAAACGCCGCGACAGCAGCGCGAGCGCGCTCAGCGCCAACAGCGCCATGGCGGCGATGCGCCCGTAGTCGTTGACATGCACCGCCCACGCGCCGCCGAAGGCGGCAAGCGTGGCGATCGCGGCGAAGGTCACCGCCATGCCGGCGAGCAGCGGCAGTGTGCTGCGGGCGAAGGGCTGCTCGGTACGGGCGAACACGAAGGGCAGCACCGGCAGGATGCAGGGGCTCAGGATCGTGAATGCGCCGCCGAGAAAGGCCAGTATCGCGAGGATCATGCAGGGACTAGACCCCGGTCGCGCCGCTTTTATTGCAGAGGCTGAGGCTGCGGCCGCGCGCCCTCAGCGCCAGGTGCGGCAGGCTACTCCGAGCCGCGCGGCGCGGCGCCGGGCACGCGCGCTGCCGTTGACGAGCACCCCGCGATCCGCGAGCGCCAGGTGCTCGAGGTCGCTCTCGGCGTTGCCGTACGCGACCGCCTGCAGCTCGGGGTGCAGCCGTCGCAGGGCGTCGAAGCAGCGGGCCTTCTCGGCGCCGCGCCGGTTGGGAGTCACGAGCCTGCCGATCAGTCGATCGTCGTGCCACTCGACGCCCGTGCACATCGACTCGGCGAATCCCAGGGCGCGGGCGATGGCCGGCACGTAGAGATCGGGACTGGCGCTGAGCAATGCCAGGCTGTCGCCCTGCCGGCGGTGCGCCTCGAGCGCGGTGCGCGCGTCGGCGAGGAGTCCCTGCGCGAGAAGCGTGGCGACGAACTGCGCCGTCCATTGCTCGAGCTCGGCACGCGGCACGCCGCCCAGGGCCGCCTCGATGAGCGCGGCTTTGAGCTCGCCGCGATCGCCCCGCAGGGCGAAGCGGGCGAGAGCCGGCAGCACCCGTGCAAGCCGCGCCATGCGCGCCGGATGTCGCCGCAGGAATCCCCTGACGTACGGCCAGAGCGTATCGTGCCGCGTGAGCGTACCGTCGAGGTCGAATACGGCGAGCGCGCGCCCGCCCGCGACGGGCGCCTCGACCTCCAGCGGCGCAGCGCGCTGCCTCAGGCGGTCGGGCCTGCTGCGGCGAGCTGGCGCAGCACGAACTGCAGAATGCCGCCGTGCCGGTAGTACTCGCGCTCCTTCGGCGTGTCGATGCGCAAGCGCGCCTTGAATTGCACGGCGGGACCCTGCTCGGGAGTCGCGCTCACGGTCACCTCGCGGGCACCGGGCGCGCTCAGTCCGGTGATGTCGAACACCTCGCGGCCGCTCAGCTTCAGCGCCGCGACGCTCTGACCCGGCAGGAACTGCAGCGGCGCCACCCCCATGCCGATCAGGTTGGAGCGGTGGATGCGCTCGAAGCTCTCCGCGATGACGGCGCGCACGCCGAGCAGCATCGTGCCCTTGGCGGCCCAGTCGCGCGAGGAGCCCGCGCCGTACTCGCGGCCGGCGAGCACCACCAGCGGCACGCCCTCCTGGCGGTAGCGCATCGCGGCATCGTAGATCGAGGCCTGTGCGCCATCGGGCAGGTGCACGGTCACACCGCCTTCCACCCCGGGCACGAGCAGGTTGCGCAGCCGGATGTTGGCGAAGGTGCCGCGCACCATCACCTCGTGATTGCCGCGGCGCGCGCCGTAGGAGTTAAAGTCCTTCGGCTCGACTCCCTGCTCGATGAGGTAACGCGCCGCCGGGCTGCTGCGCGCGATGTTGCCGGCCGGCGAGATGTGGTCGGTCGTCACCGAGTCGCCGAGCACCGCGAGTGCGCGCGCGCCGCGCACGTCCGCGAGCGCTGCGGGCTGCAGGCTCATGCCCTCGAAGTAGGGCGGGTTCTTCACGTAGGTCGACTTCGCATCCCAGGCGTAGAGCTTGCCGGCCGGCACCTTGATGCCGGTCCAGTTCTCATCGCCCTGGAACACGCTGGCGTAGCGCTGGCGGAACATCTGCGCGTCGATCGAGCGCGTCACGAGCTCCTGCACCTCCGCATCGCTCGGCCAGATGTCGGCGAGCATGACCGGCTTGCCGTCGCTGCCTAAGCCGAGCGGCTCGCGCGTGAGGTCGATGTCGAGCGTGCCGGCGAGCGCATACGCCACCACCAGCGGCGGCGAGGCCAGGAAGTTCATGCGCGTCTCCGGATGCACGCGGCCTTCGAAGTTGCGGTTCCCGGAGAGCACCGAGCAGGCGGTGAGGTCGCCGGCTTTGACGGCGGCGGAGATTTCGGGCTTGAGCGGGCCGCTGTTTCCAATGCAATTGTGAACACTTACAGTGCCGGCTACGAAGGAATGCAGCTCATCCACTGCTACGTCGAATACGAGGCGCGTTCCAGCGGGACGTATGTCGGCAACCTGCAGCGAGAAAGTCGGCAGAGCCAGAGCTTCCTTGTCCGCACAATAACGGCGCCTGATGCCCGCGGCTCCGGTCCGCGGCTGCAGTCGAGCAAACCAGTCTCGGGCACCGATCTCCCTTAGCAGCCCTACGGGTGACGGAAAATCGCTACTAGCCCGGTGCCGTGGCGTGAACCACTTGGCCCCGACTATCGGGGGTAGGCGAGTAAAGTTGGTGTGACCTTCGAGCAGCGCGTAGTGCGGAAAAAGCGTTGTCTCCAAAGTCATCAATTCGGCGGCCGCAATGCGGCGGGTCTGCTGAAAGCTGAAGTCGTGGTTCTGATGCAGGGCTTCAATGCGGTCAGCCATCCAGAGGCGTTGTCGATTGA
>JASHTN010000165.1 GCA_030040525.1 Gammaproteobacteria bacterium
CTGCTGCATCACCCGGCTCTTGCCGATCGGCACCGCAAGCGGGGCGCCGAGCACCTTACCGGCCTGGCGGTGACGGCGGCCGGCATCGAGCGCGCGCTCCACGGTGCGCAGCAGCTTGGCGAGCGACAGCGGCTTCTCGACGAAGTCGAAAGCGCCGAGCCGTGTCGCCTCGACCGCGGTCTCCACCGTGCTGTGCCCGGACATCATCACGACCGGGCAGCCGTCGGCGGCACCGGTCGACCACTCGCGCAGCAGCGTGATGCCGTCCACATCCGGCATCCAGATGTCGAGCAGCACGAGATCGGGGACCTGCCGTGCCCGCGAGGCGCGCGCCTGGGCGGCGTTGGCCGCGACGTCCACCTCGTAGCCTTCCTCGGAAAGGATCTCCTTGAGGAGTCCGCGGATGTCCGCCTCGTCGTCCACCACCAGAATGTGTGAGCCGCTCATGCTCTTTCCCTCCGCATCTGATCGCGCCGCGTAGCAGCGCCGCCGGCTGCCGAGCGCGTGCTGTCCTTCACCGGCAGCACGACGCGCACGCGCGCACCGCCCTCCGGCAGGTTGTCCGCATCGATCCGCCCGCCATGCTCCTCGACGATTTTCTTGACGATCGCGAGGCCCAGCCCCGTACCCTTCGGCTTGCTGGTGACGTAGGGGTCGAAGACCCGGCCGAGGAGCTCACGCTGAAATCCCGGCCCATTGTCACACACACTCACCACCGCGTGGTCGGCGTCGCCGCCGGCATCCAGCCGCGTGCCGATCTCCAGCGCAGGCTGCGCCACGCCCTCGAGGGCCTCCAGCGCGTTGGTAATCAGGTTGTTGAGAATCTGCCGCACGCGCCCGCGGTCCGCTTCGATGTCCTCGAGCTGCTCGTCGAGCTGCAGGCGGATGCGCGCGCGCGGCGCCTGCGAGCGGTACAGGTCGGCAACCTCACCGACCAGCTGATTCAGGTTGAAGCGCGTGATCTGCATCTCCGGCGCGCGCGCGTACTCGCTGAAGGCGTTCACCATCTGCTGCATGGTCTCGACCTGCTGCACGATGGTGCGTGTGCCGCGCTCGAGGATCTCCGCGTCGCGCTCGCTCATGCCGGCAAGCAGCCGCCGCCGCAGCCGCTCGGCCGACAGCTGGATCGGGGTGAGCGGGTTCTTGATCTCGTGCGCTAACCGCCGTGCGACCTCGCCCCAGGCGGCATCGCGCTGCGCCTGCAGCAGCGCCGTGATGTCGTCGAAGACGATGACGAAGCCCACTCCCTCGCCCTCGCCGGGGAGCGGCGTGCAGGCGCACATCAGTGCGCGGCGCCCGCCGGAGCTGTCGAGGTCGAGCTGCTCGCGCCATTCCTGCCGCCCGGCGGCGAAGCGCACCGCGAGCGCGGCGACGAACTGCCCGAGGCGCTCGTTGCCTCTGGCCAGCTCCGGTAGCGGGCGGCCGGTGGCCGCCGACAGCTCGGTGCCGAGAATGGCGCCGGCGGCCTGATTCGCCATGCGCACGGTGAGGGCGCGGTCGACCGCCAGCACCCCGGTCGAGAGGCGTGCCAGGATGATGGCCAGCCGCTCGCGCTCGCGCTCGACCGCCTGCTGGCTCTCGGTCGCCTCGGCGCGCGCGCGCCGCAGCCGCTTGGTCATGTCGTTGAAGGAGTGCACGAGGAAGCCCATCTCATCGCGCGAGGGCAGCGGCAGGCGCGTCGCGAAGTCGCCCTTGCCGACCGCGCGCGTGCCGGCGATCAGGTCCTGAACCGGCTTGAAGAGCCGCTGCGCGGAGAAGATCGCGCCATAGATGGCCGCCAGCATCGCCAGCAGCAGCACCAGAGTGAGCGTCAGGCGGAAGCTGTATTTGAGCGGCTCGCGCATGGCGGCGAGGTTGCCGTACTGCGAGAAGGTGCCCTGCACCGCCTCGGAGAGCGCGGCGAGCTGCGCCGGCACCGGGTAGATCGCCACCACGAAGCGGCCGGGCCCGGCGCCCGCGTTGCCGAGCGGCGCGGCCGTGCGGATCAGATAGTGGCCGCCCGCTTCGGGCTCGAGGCTCATGTACGGCAGGCTCTGATCGACCTGCCGCATCAGGTCGGGCGGCGGCGCCGACGGCAGGTTCTCCAGCGGGTTCTCCAGGCTCGCCGCGAGCACGCGCTCGTGCTCGCCGAACAGCGCGATCTCGAGCGCGCCGTTGGTGCGGCGCTCGCGATCGAGCAGCCCCTGCACGGCCGTGGGTGCGGCGACGGCGAGCTCGCGCGCCAGCTCCTGCGTGCGGCGCGAGTACTCGCGCATGCGCAGGTCGAGCGCCGCGCGCGACAGCACCACGGCGTCGTTGAGCCCGCGGCGCACCTCGACGGTGAACCAGCTGTCGATGCCGCGATTCAGGAACTCGAGCGACGACAGGTACACGACCAGGAGCGGGGCGACTACCAGCGCGCCGAAGATCCCGACGGTGCGCGCGGTGAGGCGCGAGCCCGGCACGTGCGCGCGGTAGTCGCGCACCAGCCGCCAGAGCTTGCGCACCACCAGCACGGCGAGCACGGCGGCGAGGCCGAGGTTGAGCAGCAGGATCCAGCGCTGCAGCCGCTCGAACTCGGCCGAGTTCTGCACGCTCTTGGCGAGCAGCAGGAACGCGGTGACCGCGATCACGCCCCAGAGCAGCCAGAGCGCCCACGCGCTGCGCCGCGCACGCGGCTGTGCGCGCGGCCTTACATCGGGAGCGACCATGTGTACCACTCGCTCTCCCGCGCCCAGTCGTTGGTCCAGAACAGCAGCGCGCGCAGCGACGCCGGCAGCGAGCCGCGCCGCATGCCGGCGCGCACGCTGATGCTGTAGTTGCCTTCGTCGAGCTGCGGCTCGACGAGTATCGGCCAGTCGTTCACCTTGCCGAGGAAATCGAGAGCGTCCTCGAGCGTGGCGAAACTCATCTGATCGCCGCTGCGCACGTCGCGCACCACGTAGCGGTCGGTCACCGCGTGGTAGCTCAGCTCGCGCCGCAGCGTCACGTCGACGATGTTGGAGTTGAACCAGAGGCGGCGCTCGCGGTCGACACGCGCGTTCAGGTCGAAGCTCAGCGTGACGCCCTCGCGCAGTGCGTCGCGGATTGCGGGACTCACCGGATACTCCACGCGTGCGTGCAGCAGAAACACCCCGCGATCGACGTTGACGTAGGCGGAATGCACCTCGAGCACCCCGTCGAGCGCATCCGCTGGCAGCACGCTCGCGGCGAGGAGTGCTGCGACCCCGCCCGCGGCGAGGAACCCGGCCCGAATCACACCGTCCTTTGCTGGATCGCCGCGTAGCATCGATGCAACGGCAGGCCCCGGTTGGGAACTCCGACGACCGGCCGTCTCGAGCGCTCAGACTCCGGTCGTTGTCTTTTCGAGACAAGCATAATAGAAGCCGTCGGTTCCCGCTTCGCAGCCCGGCAGGAGCTGCACTCCCGCCCCGCTGTCGAGCGCCCCCGGGGCAAGCTGCGCCCCGCGCGGCATCGGCGCGACGCGCAAGGCCGGCTCGCCGCCGAGGACCCTCGACACCAGCTCCCCGTTCTCCTCCGGCAACACCGAGCAGGTCGAGTACACGAGCCGTCCGCCGGGGGCGAGCATCATCGCCGCCGCTCGCAGGATCTCGAGCTGCAGCGATGCGAAGCCCGACAGGTCAGCCGGGCGGCGCAGGAGCTTGATATCCGGGTGGCGGCGGATGACGCCGGTGGAAGAGCACGGCGCATCGACCAGGATGCGCTCGAAGGGCCTGCCATCCCAGAAAGACTCCGGCCGGCGCATGTCGCCGACGACGAGCCGCACGGAGCGCTTGAGCCGCGCGAGGTTCCCGGCGATGCGCCCGACCCTGTCCGGATCGATGTCGACCGCCGTCAGGTCGGCGCCCTCGCCTAGCGACTCGATCAGGTGTCCGGTCTTGCCGCCGGGGGCGGCACAGGCATCCAGCACGCGCATCCCGCGATGTGCATCGAGCAGTCCCGCGGCCAGCTGCGCGCCGGCATCCTGAACCGATACGAGGCCCTCCGCAAAGCCAGGCAGGTCTGAAACGCTCACTGGCCGATCTAAAAGTACAGCTCCAGGCATCCATTGAATCTCCCGAGACTCAATGGATGCCCTGTGGAGCGCCGACCGATAGTCGGCGGTCGAGCCTCTCGCGAGGTCGACCCGCAGCACCATCGGCGGATGCTGATTGTTGGCGGCGAGGATCGTGGGGCTGCGGTTCGGCCATGCCGCCGTGATGCGCTCGGCGAGCCAGGTGGGATGCGCGGTGCGTCCGGCGAGGGTGGCATCGACCGACTCGAAGAGCGCCGCTCGCTCCCGGACAAAGCGCCGCAGCACCGCGTTCACGAGCCCGGCGGCTCCGGCCAGCTCGAGCACTCGCGCCGCATCGACCGCGGTGTGGACGCACAGCTCGGGCGCGCTGCGCGAGTACTCCACCTGATGCGCGGCCGTCACCAGCAGCGCATGCACGCCGGCGGGGGTCTCCGACGGCCTGGCGAGGAGCGGCTCAATCGCGGGTTTCAGGCGCAGGTACCAGCGCAGTGTTCCGAGCGCGATCGCCCGCACCGCCCCGCGCTCCGAGCCCGGCCCGCTTCCCAGGAGCGCGACGTCCGCCGACTGCCCGCGGGAGGCCACGGCCTCGACCGCACGCGCCGCGCCCGCCAGGGCCACGGCACCTGCGGCAGGCTGCCCCCTAGCCAAGGCGCTCGCCGGTGAGCGGCCGGCTGTGGGCAAAGTCGCGCACGGCCAGTGCGCGGCGTCCCGGCAACTGGACCTCGCGGACGGCAAGGACGCCCTGCCCACACTGAACCAGCATTGAATTTCCTTTAACTCCTGTGATCGTGCCGACTTCTTGCAGCGAATGGGCGGCAATCTGTAAAGGGGCGGCCTCGCCGGCGAGAATCCTGAGCTGCTCACCCCGCAGGCGTGTCTCGGCTACGGGGACGGGATTGAAGGCCCGCACCTGGCGCTCGATGTCGTCAGCGGCCCGTGTCCAGTCGATCCGCGCCTCGGCCTTCGTGATCTTGGGGGCCTGGGTCACTCCGTCCGAGGACTGGGGCTGGGGCTTGAGCTTGCCGGCACTCAGTTCGTCCAGCGCTTCGAGAAGGGCGGCGGCACCGAGCGTCGCGAGGGCCTGAAGGAGCGAGCCGCCGGTGTCGTGCCGGTCGATCGGATGTCGTCGCCTGAGCAGCACGGGACCTGAGTCGAGGCCCTCGTCCATCGCCATGATGCTGATGCCGGTCTCGGTGTCGCCCGCGAGGATCGCGCGCTGCACGGGCGCCGCGCCGCGCCAGCGCGGCAGAAGCGAGGCATGGACGTTCAGGCAGCCGGCAGGCGGGATCCGCAGCGCCTCGGGTGGCAGCAGCAGTCCGTAAGCCACCACGATGAGCACCTCAGATCCCCAGGCGGCGAGTGCGCTCAGCGCCGCAGCGTCTCTGAGTGTCGGCGGCTGCAGCAGCGGCAGGCCGCGCGACTGCGCCAGCTGTTTCACGG
>JASHTN010000166.1 GCA_030040525.1 Gammaproteobacteria bacterium
GTGCAGATGCACAGCGGGTCGGTCCGGGCCTCAAGCGACGGGCCCGAGCGCGGCAGCCGCTTCTCAGTGCGCTTACCGCTGGCCAACGGGCGTGAAAGCTGGGTGTGCGTCGACGGAGCGAGCAGCAGCGAGCATCCCCCGGCGGCGTCTCGGCGCAGCGCGCCGGGAAGGGAAGCGGAATTCGGAGCTCCAGGAGGTAGCTTTTTTAAATGGAGCTTATGATGATCAGCCTCGTCATCGATCACGGCGATCCGTGGTGGCTTTAAAAACTCTCGTTCCTTGCGCGCGTCACACAGCCGTCGCGCTCGCTGTAACAGTCTTGAGCCTGCAAGCCTGTGGTAGCCAACCGCAGTTGCAGCAGTCCGTTCCTACTCCTGGGGCTCGCACCTTCGCCACACATCATGTGCGTCAGGTGGTGCTCATGGGGCGGGCGCTGCCGGTCGGGCGCCTCCCGGCCGCCCAGATAATGCAGCTCGATATGGTTCTAGCGCTGCGGGATCCGGCGGGGTTGAATTCATTTCTGCAGCGTCTCTACGATCCAGCCAGCCCGTCGTACCGGCATTTCCTCACGGTGTCGGAGTTCACCAGGAGGTTTGGACCTACCCAGGAAAACTATGACGCCACTGTTCTGTTCGCGAGATCGAACGGTTTCGTGGTTGTCGGCGGATCACGCGATGGAATGGATGTGCAGATCAAAGGTCCCGTATCGGCGGTCGAAGCTGCCTTCCATGTAACCATGCGGACGTACCAGCACCCCACGGAGCGACGCACGTTCTTCAGCCCGGACCGCGAGCCTTCGACAGACCTGCCATTCGCGCTCTGGCACATCTCCGGTCTGGACAACTACTCCATCCCGCGTCCCTTGTTTGTCAGGCGGAGCGACTACGCGAAGGCCCGCGGCATCAGGCCCCAAGACGTCGTGTCCTATGCCACGACAGGCTCCGGCCCGTCGGCTTCGTTCCTGGGGAGTGATATGCGCGCCGCCTACTACGGCGGAACGGCGCTGACTGGCGCCGGCCAAAACCTCGGACTGCTCGAGTATGCGGGCACTGACCTGGCTGACTTGACCACCTACTTTACGAACGTAGGGCAAATCAACAATGTGCCGATCACGCTGCTCTCGACGGACGGGACCAGCACGTCCTGCGTAGATTCGGCCTCCGGCAACTCTTGTGACGACACGGAGCAGACGCTTGATATGACGCAGGCGATCGGCATGGCTCCGGAGCTGGCGAGCCTGGTGATGTACATCGGCTCGACGGATACGGCCATCATGAGCGCCATGACTACTCACAGTCCGCTGCCCACGACCATTGGCTGCTCGTGGGGCTGGACGCCGGCGGATGCAACCACGCTTGACCCCTACTTTGAAAAGATGGCGGCGCAAGGGCAGAGCTTCTTTGCCGCATCGGGCGACAACTCGACGTGGTCGTCAAGCAATGAGGCCTGGCCGGCGGATGATGCGAATGTGGTCTCAGTGGGTGGAACAGACCTCATCACCGCCGGCCCGGCAGGACCCTGGCAGTCGGAAACTGCCTGGTCGGAGAGCGGCGGCGGCATCTCGCCGGACGATATAGCAATTCCAGCGTGGCAGCAGCTTGCCGGCGTGATCAATTCCAGCAACCAGGGCTCGACGACGCTGCGCAACGGTCCGGATGTATCTGCCAACGCGAATTACACTTTTTACGTTTGCGCCGACCAAACGGGCTGTACGGCAAACGAGTACGGGGGCACGAGCTTTGCCGCGCCCATGTGGGCTGCTTACATTGCCCTGGTCAATCAACAGCTGGCGGCTAACGGCGCAGGGCCCATCGGCTTTATCAACCCCACGATCTATTCCATCGGAACAGGGCCCACATATAACTCGGCCTTCCACGACATCACGAGCGGCACATCCGGAAGCTATTCGGCTGTTGTCGGTTATGATCTGGTGACCGGGTGGGGAAGCCCGAACGGGACAAACCTGATCGACTCACTGGCGAGCTACCAATAGGGGCCACACTGGCGCGCGCCTCTGGTCGGGCCGTTGGCTGACCGGTGATAGGAACCCAACCCATGTCCAAGGTTAAGGTGAGCTTCTCCGTTTCCATCGACGGATTCGGCGCCGCTCCGCAGCAAAGCCTCGAGAATCCGATGGGCGTCGGCGGGGAGGCGCTGGGGGAGTGGGTCTTCGCCACACGAACGTTCCAGCGCATGCATGGCAGGGACTGGACGTTCCAGCGCACTCCCAAGGACGGAGGAACGACCGGGGTCGACGACGATTTCTTCGCCCGAAACTTCCTGAACGTGGGCGCTTGGATCTTCGGCAGGAACATGTTCGGACCCGTTCGAGGGCCGTGGCGTGACAACTCCTGGAAGGGGCCGTGGGGAGACTCGCCGCCGTTTCGCGGCCCCGTGTTCGTCCTGACCCACTACCCGCGCGAATCGATTCCGATGCAGGGAGGAACGACGTTCCATTTCATGACGGATGGCATCCACCGCGCCCTCGAGGGAGCTACCGCTGCCGCGAATGGGAAAGACGTTTGTATCGGAGGCGGCGTCGCCACCGTTCAGCAATATCTTCGCGCTGGACTCATCGATGAGCTGAGTCTGGCGATATCCCCGGTGCTCCTCGGCTCGGGCGAACGCCTCCTTGGCGACATTGATCTCGTCAAGCTGGGATACACCTGCACGGAGCACGTCGCGGGCCAGCGCGCAACGCATGTTGTTCTAGTGCGTCACGCAACCTATTGAAGCAAAGAGGGGAGAGATCTCATGTGCTTGCGGACGGCCTGCAGGCAGCGGAGGCGCAATTCCCGAGCAGCCGTAGGGTAACCTCGTGTTCTCTGCGCTGGGCGGATCGACGTTTCCCCGTCCTCGCCTCTAGTAGCGCCAGCTTGAGACGTCGGCGCCGGCAGGTGCAGTTTTCAGCATCCAGTCAGCCATCTCCGGCAGAACCCGTTGCCGCTCGACATAATTACCCTCGTCGCAGGGAATCTTGGGATCTTCGCTGTAGCAATGCTCTTGGTGGGGTCCGAACTTGATGGAACCGGCGTAGTAAGGGTCGCGCGTGTTTTCCAGGAACTGTTGCAGCAGGCGGACAGCATTGTCCAGGTAAAAGGTATCGCGAGAGCCCACGGCTATGTGTATTTTCCCGACCAGCTTTGGACCCAAAGTTTTCCAGTCCCGCTGGAGAATGTATCGAAGATCAGAATGTTCGCGCCAATAGGCCGCGACGTCGTGATCAATTACACCAGTTACTGGATCCCAGATCGGTTTTGGATACCCATCTGCACCCACAGGGCCGAATAGGGCTTGCCAGTTGCTCCAATCACGGGTTGAGCGGCCATGAGAGCCAAGCACGGATTCCATTTGAACTGCCTGAGCGATCGTGGCGTCGTTGTGTCCTTCCAAATCGCGGTTCTCGGGCTGGGAGATCTTGCCAAAAGGGCCTTCTCTCCAGAAGGCGTTCCGATCTGAATAGATATTGACGAGTTCGTATGCGCGAAAGTCAACCGGATCAGGGGCAACTGCCCAAGCTCCGTTGAAAAAATCGGGATAAAAAATCTGCGCCGCCAGAGTCTCCCAACCTCCCGTCGACCCGCCGAACATCGCTCTTGCCCACCCTTGACCAATTCCGTGGAACTTTTTCTCAACGTACGGAATCAGCTCTTGCGTGATCGCATCGCCATAGGGGCCTTCATTTGCGCTATTCACTGCGTAGGAATCGTCGTAGTAGGGCGTCGGGTGCTGAATGTTGATCAAGAGTACTCGGGGGAGGCGACCGGATGTCCAGTCCTGATAGAACTTGTAGGCGTATTCCTGGTCCAGGCGCTCATCGCCTTTCGCATCGGATGCCGGGGGTTCGGTACGGAAGTTTTCGAAGTCCTGCTGAAAGTGGGTATGCTCAATGACCAACGGGAAATGGGCATTCGGATGGCTGTTCCAGCCTTCCGGAAGCAGCACGGTCGCCCCGAGGTAAACAGCTTGGCCCCAAAATGCGCTCAACAACTCACTCTTAATTCGCACGTGCTTGATGTACTTCGTATCTTGTGGGGGCTCGACTGGGGGCATCACCCGCGTCATCCGAATGGAGATGACGCCGCCGCTTTTGGGATCGAGATGGATAGGGATCGGTTCACTGTAGAGGTTTCCGGGCTTTCTATACCATTCCTGGCCTTCGCCTTCGTCCCGCGGGAGTTTGACTGTATGCCCATCGGAGCGGTGGAAGGTTGTATAACGATTGAGCACAGCCTCGGCGAAGTAATCGCCGGGCGGAATGTCATTCAGGCTCCTGGCCGGGGCGCCG
Organism: Gammaproteobacteria bacterium; assembly: GCA_030040525.1. GTDB lineage: Bacteria > Pseudomonadota > Gammaproteobacteria > Steroidobacterales > Steroidobacteraceae > 13-2-20CM-66-19. The sequence continues at coordinate 4,289 of JASHTN010000166.1, forward strand.
AGGACGGAACTGTCAACGACGACAGGCTGCTCGGGCGGAAGAGCTTCAGCATCGACGCCGAAGACTTGCTGAGCCAGGGGCATATTCTCACCGATAAATCGCACGATTGGCTCTGGCTGCTCGTGGGTCCAGATCAGGAGAAGCACTCTTCCGTCGACCGGGCCCGAGTGGATGTCGCGCGCAAAGGAGATCTCAAATCGCAGCAGCTGCTGCCTTGGATGCCTCACCGAAGACGCAAATGCGAACACGCAAATGGCCGG
>JASHTN010000167.1 GCA_030040525.1 Gammaproteobacteria bacterium
CTGCCGCCGGACCAGTTGCGCGCGCTCGGCTCGCACGGGCTCGCGGCCATGCGCCACCGCGCCACGGCACTCGGCGGCAGTTGGCGCGCGGCGGCGCGGCGCGAGCGCGGCACGGAACTCGAGGTGCGGCTGCCGCTCAACCACGTGCTGGCGCACGCGGCGCCCGTGCACGCCTGAAGCCGGGGGGAGTCGGGCAGCCCCTCAGTGAGCGCGGCCGGCGTCGCGCTCGCGGGCGAAGTCCCGCAGCAGCGACGGCAGCTGGAAGTAATCGCGCGACTTGTCGAGGAAGGCGGCGACGCCGTAGAGCTCGGCTTCGCGCCGGTATTCCGGCAGGCTGAAGTTGGTGAGGATCACGACCTTCGGGCGCTGACCGCTGCCGCTGCGGGCGAGTGCGCGCAGCACGCCGAATCCGGAGCCGCTGCGCAGGTGCAGGTCGAGGATCAGCGCATCCGGCTGATCCTGGGCGACGCGGCTGATGGCGTCCTCTTCGGTGGCGACGGTCTCGATCAGGTCCACGTCCGGCAGACGGTGGATGAGCTCCGCCAGCCGCCCCGCAACCAAGGAGGAGTCCTCTACCAGCAGGACGCGCAGCACTGAGCTACCCGACATCTTGAACCCGACCTGAAACATCCGGCCTCGCCGTGCGGACCGCCACCTCTACCCCCTGACATGGCGGCAGGATAGCCAAGGTCAGAGCGCGGCCCTGTCGGTCACAGTCCCCGCGCTGTGTCGGCAAATGCCGACGTTGTGTGTCCCGGGTGCTGCGCCCTATTGCACGAGGCCGTTGCGCAGCGCGTAGGCCGTGAGATCGGCGTTTGTCTCGAGGTGCATCTTCTCCAGCACCCGCGCCCGGTAGGTGCTGACCGTCTTGACGCTGATGAACAGCTCCTGCGCAATCTCCGACACGCTGCGCCCGACCGCCAGCTTGCAGAGGATCTGGAACTCCCTCTCCGAGAGCGCCGCGTGCAGCGGCTTGTCGGCCGGCTCATCGAGCGCCGTGATGAGCATCTCGCTCAGCCGGGCACTCACGAAGCGTCGCCCGGCCAGCACCGCGTGAACCGCCCGCATGAACTCCTCCGGCGCCTGGTCCTTGGCGAGGTATCCGGAGGCGCCGGCCCGCAGCACGTTGATGGCGTACTGCTTCTCGGAGAAGCCGCTCATGACCAGCACGCGGGTTTCGGGGTGCCCGGCACGGATGTGCCGCAGGATGTCGATGCCGCTGCGGTCGGGCATATTGATGTCGAGAATCACCAGGTCCCACCGGCCGTCGCGCAGCTGCTGCAGCGTGTCGGCGCCGGTGGCGGCGTCGCCGATCGCAGTGATCGAGGGATCCTGCTCGAGATAATGCCGCAGACCCGTCCGCAGCATCGCGTGGTCGTCCGCAATCAGAACACTCGCCATTGAGCCTCCGCTCACCACCGTAGCGCAGTCCGTTCTGGCGCCAGCGTACGCCATTTGCCCCCAGCGGGTGTAGGCGGTGTCCTACGCCGTCCCTGGCTAGATCCCGGCGTCCGGGTGATCGTAGCTCCAATACCAATAGGTCGGCTGATCGTCGTAGTCCATTGCCGACGGGTCGCGGTAGTCGAAGTCGCGATGGTCGGCGTCGAAGTCTTCGAGCTCGCGATAATCGTCGCGATCGCCGCTGCGCCGCTCCGGGCCCGAACGGCGGACTTGCGCCGCTTCGCCCGGGGCGAGAGACGCGCCGGCATTCGCCGCTGCGAGGATGAGTGAGGCCCGATATTCGCTGGTCAGCCGCTGCATGACTGTTCCCCTGTGCGACCTGGCTCGGCCCTGGGATGCCGCCCTCCGACGGAGTTATCGCGCGCATCCTGCGCTCGAGCAACGACGGCGAGAGTGTGCGAGCTTGCCCTGAGCTTCGCAGTCGGACGCTGTGAGCAGCGTCTGTCAGCGCGCCCTGACCGCGGGTGTTGCCCCTGCACGACAGGCGGCACGGGTGGTGCGAAGATACGCGGCGGCCGATCGGACCGGAGGTAACGTCAGTGGCATCGGGCACGTCGGGCACGTCGGGCACATCGGGCACCCATCATCACGCGGACGACCCGCGCAACGGCGACATCCTCATCTACGTCAACGGCAAGCTGCAGCCGCGCGCAAGCGCCTCGGTGTCGGTGTTCGATTCGGGTTTCATCCTCGGGGACGGCGTGTGGGAAGGCTTGCGGGTTCACCACGGCCGCATTGCGTTCCTCGACCAGCACCTCGCCCGGCTATACGAGGCCGCGAAGGCAATCGATCTCGACATCGGCCTCGACCGTGCCGCGCTCACGGCGGCGCTCTACCGGACGCTCGAGGCCAACCGCATGAGCGACGGCGTGCACATGCGGCTCATGGTGACGCGGGGCCTCAAGAGCACACCCTACCAGGACCCGCGCGCCTGCATCGGGCCGGCGACGGTGGTCATCATCGCCGAATACAAGCTCCCGCGGCCGGAGACTCTGACGCGCGGCGTGCGGCTGTTCACGGTGCACGTGCGCCGCGGCGCCCCCGACGTCCAGGATCCGAAGCTGAACTCCCACTCCAAGCTCAACTGCATCACCGCCTGCATCCAGGCGGCCAAGGCCGGCGCCGACGAGGCGCTGATGCTCGACCCGCTCGGCTTCGTCGCCACCTGCAACTCCACGCACTTCTTCATCGTGCGCGGCGGGGAGGTCTGGACCTCGACCGGCAAGTACTGTCTCGCCGGGATCACGCGTGCCAACGTGCTGCGGCTGTGCCGTGAGCACGGCATCCCGGCGTACGAGAAGGACTTCAGTCTGACCGATGTCTACGCGGCGCAGGAGGCCTTCGTGACCGGCACCTTCGCCGGCATTGCTCCGGTGGTCGAGGTGGACGGCCGGCGCATCAGTGCGACGCGCGGCCCGATGGTCGAGCGGCTGCAGGGTCTGTATCTGCAGCTGATCGAGCGGGACGTCGCGGCGCGCGGCTCGGCTGCATGACGGGCGCCGTGGGGCCGCTGCGCCTGGCCGTGTGGTCCGGCCCGCGCAACATCTCGACGGCGATGATGCGCGCCTGGGAGAACCGCGCCGACTGCGCGGTGGTGGATGAGCCGCTGTATGCGCACTATCTTGCGCACACCGGGCTCGAGCATCCCGGCCGCGAGCAGGTCATTGCCGCCGGCGAGACCGACTGGCGCAAGGTCGCCGCCTACCTCACCGGGCCGGTGCCGGACGGCAAGCCGATCTTCTACCAGAAGCACATGACGCATCACCTGCTGCCGCACGTCGGCCGCGCCTGGCTCGGCGAGCTGACCCACGTGTTTCTGATCCGCGACCCGCGCGCGGTGCTGGTCTCGTACCTGAAGACCCGGCGTGACGCCACGGCGGAGGACCTGGGCAGCCTGCAGCAACTGGAGATCTTTCAGTACCTGAGGCAACACACCGGACGGGCGCCGCCGGTGATCGACGCGGACGAGTTCCTCAAGTCGCCCGAGGCGCAGCTGCGGAGCCTGTGCGCTGAGCTCGGCGTCGACTTCACGCCGCGCATGCTGAAGTGGCCGCCGGGGCCGCGCGGCAGCGACGGCGTCTGGGCGCCGTACTGGTATGAGCGGGTGCTGCGGAGCAGCGGCTTCGAGCCGTACGAGCCGCGCAAGCCCGAGGTGCCGCCCGAGCACGAGCCGATCGTCCGGGCGGTGTGGCCGTCCTACGAGACGCTGTTCGCGCAGCGCCTGAGGTAGGCCCTAGGTGACCAGCGCCGCTGCGACCGCCAGCAGCGCAATCAGCGCAAACAGCCCGGCGAAGGTCGCTCCGCGCCACAGCTGAATGTCGTTCATGCGTCTCATGGGTGCCCTCTCGGCCGGCATTCTCGGACTTCACCGGCACGCCGCGCATGCACCGCCCGACCGGCAGCACAGGCCCCGGTCGCTAGAGAGGCTTCTCTCTCGCAGGAGTGAGTTCCGCTATCCTACGGCGCCTCGATCGGGGAGGACTCGAATGATACGGTTCAACGGCCGCTCGGCGGCCATGCTTTGTGCCGCGCTCCTCATGCCGCTCGCGGCGCCCGCCGCGACACCGAGCGCGAAGACACCGATCACTCACGAGAAGCTGTGGATGATGCCGCGGGTCGGTGCGCCGGTGGTGAGTCCGGACGGCAGGTGGGTGGTGTTCTCGGTGCTGGAGCCCAACTACGATCCGGATAAGGAGGTGAGCAACCTGTGGCTGGTGCCGGCCGACGGCTCCGCACCGCCGCGCCGGCTCACCCACACGCGTGCGCCGGAGAAGGGCATCGCCTGGTCGCCCGATAGCCGCGCCATCGCCTTCGCCACCAAGCGCGAGGGCGATGAGGCGGAGCAGATCTACATCCTGGATCTCGCCGCGGGCGGCGAGGCGCGCCGGCTCACCAATCTCTCCACCGGCGCCGCCAACCCCAAGTGGCGCCCGGACGGCAAAGCGATCCTGTTCGAGTCCTCGGTGTATCCCAACGCGCTCGACGACGAGGCGAATCGCAGGATTGCCGGTGCGCGCAAGGCGCGCAAGTACAACCTGCGCGTCTACGAGCACTTCCCGGTGCGCCTCTGGAATCAGTGGCTCGACGATCGGCAGCCGACGCTCATCGTGCAGTCGGTGGAGGAGGGCTCGACGCCGAAGGACATTCTCTCGCCCACCGCCTTTGCACACACTGCAGGGTTCACCGGGAGCATCGACAGCGAGATCTCCATATCGCTCGCGCCGCTCTGGAGCCCGGACGGCAAGGAGGTGGTGTTCACGGCCAGCACCGAGCGCTGGAACTCGGCCTTCGCCCCTGTTCAGTTTCACCTTTATCGCATGCCGGCGGCCGGCGGCAGCGAGCCGCAGGAGGTCACCCCCGCCCCCGGGACCTACCGCGACGCGGCGTTCGCGCCCGACGGCCACTCGCTCTTCTTCAAGTACGCGCCGCAGGACCAGGAGGTGTATCACGAGGAGCGTCTCGAGCGCGTCGCCTGGCCGGCAGGCGGGGCAGCTGCGGCGGTGACGCGCGACTTCGACCACGAGCTCGGCGCCTTCGCTCTCACCCCCGACAGCCGCACCGCCTACCTGCTGGTGGAGGAAGCGGGGAGGGAGAGCCTTTATAAGGTGGCCGCATCCGGCGGACAGCCGACTGCGGTGGTGACGCCTGCGGTCGGCGGCTACACCGCGCTCGCGATTCCAGGCAAGGCCGCGCGCCCCGAGCTGCTCGCCAGCTACGGCAGCTCGGTGAGCCCCGCCGAGGTGGTGCGCATCGACCTGGCCGCCCGCCGGCACACCAACTTGACGAACATCGACAGCGCGGCAGCAAGGGCCATCGACTGGCAGCCGCCCGAGCACTTCTACTTCACCAGCGCCAAGGGCCGCAGCATCCACAACATGATCGTGCTGCCGCCGGCCTTCGATGCGACGAAGAAGTACCCGCTGCTCGTCTTCATCCACGGCGGGGCGGCCAGCCACAACACCGACCAGATCGGGCTGCGCTGGAACCATCACCTGCTGATCGCCCCGGGCTATGTGCTGCTCATGACCGACTACACCGGCTCGACCGGCTTCGGCGAGAGGTTCGTGCAGGCCATCAAGCTCGATCCGCTCAAGACCCCGGGAGACGAGATCAACCAGGCGGTTGACGAGGCGCTGAAGCGCTACCCCTTCATCGACGGCTCGCGCATGTGTGCCGCAGGCGCGAGCTACGGCGGACACCTCGCCAACTGGCTGGAGGCCACCACCACGCGCTACCGCTGCATCGTCAGCCACGCCGGCGAGGTCGACCTCACCACGCAGTGGGGCGAGAGCGACTTCAACTACGGCCGCGAGCTCGCCAATGGCGGTCCGCCCTGGGCGGGCAACCCCGTCTGGCACGAGCAGAGCGCGATCACCTACGGCGGGAACTGGAAGACGCCGATGCTGCTCTCGATCGGCGAGCGCGACTTCCGCGTGCCGCTCGGCAACACGCTCGAGAACTGGAGCACGCTGCAGCGCATGCACGTGCCGAGCCGGCTGCTGGTCTGGCCGGATGCCTGGCACTGGATCCTGAAGCCCGAGGACAGCCGGCGCTTCTACCAGGAGGTACACGCCTGGCTCGCGCGCTATCTTAAGGACGAGATGCCGGCGAAGGATCAGACAGAGAGGTAGCGGCCATGGACGTTGGATTCATCGGACTCGGGCGGATGGGCAAGGCGATCGCGGTGAACCTGCTGCGCGGCGGACACAGGCTGCGCGTGTGGAACCGCTCCGGCGGCGCGGCGCGCGAGCTCGAGCCGCTCGGCGCGGAGGCGGTGGCGCAGCCGGCGGAGGCGGCGGCGCGTGCCGAGGTGCTCATGCTGATGCTGGCCGACGACGCCGTCACGAGAGCGATGCTGATCGACCAGGGTGTGCTCGAGCGCCTGCCCGCGGGCGCGGTTTGCGTCAACCTCGCGACCATATCGGTCGCTGCCGCGCAGGAGCTCAGCCGTCTGACCGCGGCGCGCGGCGTCGCTTACCTCGCGGCGCCCGTCTTCGGCCGGCCGGAGGTCGCTGCGGCCGGCAAGCTCAACATCGTCGTGGCGGGCGATGCCGCGGCCGTTGAGCGCGTCCGGCCCGTGCTTGCCGCCATCGGCGAGCGGATCTGGCCGGTCGGTGCCGAGCCCGAGCGCGCCAACGTCGTGAAGCTCGCCGGCAACTTCATGATCGCGAGCGCGCTCGAGAGCATGGGTGAGGCCGCGGCGCTCGCGCGCGCCTACGGTGTCACCGCCCGGCAGCTGCTCGAGATCCTGACGAGCACGCTGTTCGCCGCGCCCGTCTACCAGGGCTACGGCCGTCTCATCGCCGAGCAGCGCTACACGCCCGCGGGATTCTCCCTCACGCTCGGCTTGAAGGACGTGCGCCTCGCGCTGCAGGCGGGCGAGGCGGGCCATGTGCCCATGCCCTTCGCCAGCGTGCTGCGCGATCGCTTCCTCGAGGCGATCGCCGCCGGCGAGTCGGACCACGACTGGTCGAGCATCGCTGAGCTCGCCGCGCGGCATGCGGGCGTGCCGGATTCGGCAGCGGCGGCAGACCCCGGCGGGTGAGGTGGCGCGGTCTCAGGATGTGTGGTGCTTTGCCTTGTAGACCCGCAGCTGGCCGTTGAACTGATCCACGGCCGCCTGCTCCTGGTCGATGGCGGCGTTGTGGGCGCGGGTGCCGAACTGGGCGAGCGCCCGCAGATCGGGCGCTTCCGCCACGCCGGCGAATTGCTTCGCGACGCTTCCGACAGCCGCATCGACGCACTTGGTGTAGGAATTCGTCGCGGCGTCGTAGGCATGGAATGCGGCATCGGCCGCCTCCATCTCCTGGAGCGACGCCGTGGCGCCATCCGGCACGGCGGGAGCCGTGGCCACTGGACAGGCCTGCAGCGCGGCGCTCGCATTCTTCACCAGCTCGGTGGCCGATGGGCCACGGTGCACGGCCGCGGTGTCGGGTGGGCTGCCGAAGAGCCCGCCGGGATGCGTGTGGGATACGAGCCCCCAGGCGATGAGTACGGCTCCGGCCACTCCGGCCAGGGCGCGCGAGACTCTGCCGACGGTCGAGCCCGCGGCACTTCCCGGGAGCCAGCCGCTGGCGATTGCGGCCACGATCAGAGCCGTGCCGGCCAACATTAAGGCGATTTCAGAGTGGGAAAGCATTCCTTAAGCGTAACCGATCCTGATGATGGCGCATGCACCATAAGGCTTTCCCGGGGACAGACATAAACGCCCGCGACGGGTTCCGGGCTGCACTTCGGGTTGGCGGCCCATTCCGGTACGATTGAAGCGTAATGAGCACTCACCATCGCGCGGACGCCGGCAAGATCACGAAATTCGAGCATCCGGGCCGCGGCCGCACACGGGTGCGGCCGGTGCCCAAAGGGCGCCAGGTCGATCCGGACGCCTCGGCAGAAATCAAGGCCTTGCTCGCCGACAGCCCGCGCCAGCGCGATCTGCTCATCGAGTACCTGCACCGCGTTCAGGACACCTACGGCCGGATCTCCGCCGCGCACCTCGCGGCACTCGCCGACGAGATGCGCCTGGCATTCGCCGAGGTGTTCGAGACCGCGACCTTCTACGCGCACTTCGACGTGGTGAAGGAGGGCGAGCGGAACATCCCCGCGCTCACCGTGCGGGTGTGCGACAGCCTGACGTGCGCCTTGTGCGGCGCCGAGCGGCTGCTCGCCACGCTGCAGAGGGAACTGGGCGAGGGCGTGCGCGTGGTGCGCGCGCCCTGCGTGGGGCTTTGCGACCATGCGCCGGCGGTCGAGGTCGGGCACAACTTCCTCAAGCGCGCGGATGTGACGAGCGTCAAGTCGGCAGTCGGCCACCACGACACGCACCCGCACATCCCGGACTACATCGACTACGACGCCTACCGGGCCGCCGGCGGCTATCGCACGCTCGAGCGGCTGCGCACGGGCGCGCTGTCGGCGGCCGAGGTCCTCGAGGTCCTCGACGACGGCTCGCTCCGGGGACTCGGCGGCGCCGGCTTTCCGACCGGGCGCAAGTGGCGCTCGGTGCTCGGGGAGCCGGGACCGCGCCTCATGGCGGTGAACGGCGACGAGGGCGAGCCGGGAACCTTCAAGGATCAGTACTTCCTCAACAGCGATCCGCACCGCTTCCTCGAGGGGGCGCTCATTGCGGCCCAGGTCGTCGAGGCGGCGGACCTGTACATCTATATCCGCGACGAGTACCCGATCTCACGTGAGATTCTGGCGAATGAGATTGCCAGGCTCCCGCCCGGCGGCCCGCGCATTCACCTGCGGCGCGGCGCCGGTGCCTACATCTGCGGCGAGGAGTCCTCGATGCTCGAATCGCTCGAGGGCAAGCGGGGGCTGCCGCGCCACAAGCCGCCGCTGCCATTCCAGGTGGGGCTCTTCGGCCGGCCGACGCTCATCAACAACGTCGAGACGCTCTACTGGGTGCGCGATCTGATCGAGCGCGGCGCCGCGTGGTGGAAGAGTCACGGGCGCAACGGCCGTACCGGACTGCGCTCCTACTCGGTCTCCGGCAGGGTGAGGCAGCCCGGCGTGAAGATCGCCCCGGCGGGCGTCACGGTGCAGGAGCTGATCGACGAGTTCTGCGGCGGCATGGCCGAGGGCCATCGGTTCACCGCTTATCTTCCCGGCGGGGCCTCGGGTGGCATCCTGCCGGCTTCGATGAACGACATTCCGCTCGACTTCGGCACGCTGGAGAAGTACGGCTGCCTGATCGGCTCGGCGGCCGTGATCGTGCTCTCGGACAAGGACGACGTGCGCTACGCGGCGCTGAATCTCATGCGCTTCTTCGAGGATGAGTCTTGCGGACAGTGCACGCCGTGCCGCGTCGGCACGCAGAAGGCGCGCATCCTCATGGAGCGCGGCGCGTGGGACACCGCGCTCCTCGGCGAGCTGTCGCAGTGCATGCGCGACGCCTCGATCTGCGGACTCGGGCAGGCCGCACCGAACCCGGTGGACACGGTGATCCGATACTTTCCGGAGCTCTTTCGGGCGACGCCGCCCGGGGGGGCGGAGGCCGGACCGGTGAGTCAAGCATGAACAAGCGCAGCAACGGCTCGGGACGCAAGGCGTCGCGGGCGGCGGGCGGACCGGGAGCGACGGCTCAGGCGAGCGCGCCAGCGCCCAAGCCGCCGGAGGCGACAGCGGCGGCCGGCGTAGTGTTCGAGCTCGATGGGCGGCAGGTCGAGGCGCATCCGGGCGAGACCATCTGGGCAGTGGCGCAACGGCTCGGCACCCACATCCCGCACCTCTGTCACAAGCCGGCGCCGGGCTTCCGGCCGGACGGCAACTGCCGCGCCTGCATGGTCGAGATCGAGGGCGAGCGCGTGCTCGCGCCGTCGTGCAAGCGCGCGGCGGTCGCCGGCATGAAGGTCAAGACCGCGACCGAGCGGGCGAGCAAGGCGCGCGCCATGGTGCTCGAGCTGCTCATGGCCGATCAGCCCGAGCGCGCCACCTCGCACGATCCGACGTCGCACTTCTGGGGCCAGGTCGATTTCGCCGGCCTCAGGACC
>JASHTN010000168.1 GCA_030040525.1 Gammaproteobacteria bacterium
GCGGGCCGCGCGCCGCCTGGCGCGCGCGCGCGTGTTCTTCGGCCACGGCACCGACAACGCGCGCGACGAGGCGGCGCTGCTGGTGCTGCATGCGCTCGGACTCGGTCACGACGGCGGCGCAGCGCTCCACCGGCGGCGCGTCGGGCGTGCCGGACAGCGGCGCGTACGCGAGCTCATCGCGCGGCGCATCGCCGCGCGCATCCCGGCGGCGTATCTGACCGGGGTAGCGTGGTTCGCGGGGCTGCCGTTTCACGTCGACCCGCGGGTGCTCGTGCCACGCTCGCCGCTCGCCGAGCTCATCGAGCGGCGCTTCGCTCCCTGGGTCGACGCGCGCCGCGTGCGCCGCGTGCTCGATGTGGGCACGGGCTCGGGTTGCATCGCCGTTGCCGCGGCGCGCGCGCTGCCCCGCGCCCGGGTCGACGCCGTGGACATCTCGCCGGCGGCACTCGAGGTGGCCCGCGCCAACGTGCGCCGCCACCGTCTGACGCGGCGCGTGCGCGTGCTCGAGTCCGACCACTCCAGCGCGCTCTGCGGCAGGCGCTACGATATCATCGTCGCCAATCCGCCCTATGTCGGGGCGCGCGAGTTGCGAACGCTGCCGGCGGAGTACCGCCACGAGCCGCGCCTGGCGCTCGCTGCCGGCCGCAGCGGGCTCGATTCGGTGCGGGTGATCCTGCGCGAGGCGCGCCGGCATCTGCAGCCGAGGGGGGTGCTGATCGTCGAGGTTGGCAATAGCGAGACCGCAGTGCGGCGGGCATACCGCCGGTTGCCGTTCCTCTGGCTGCAGTTCGAGCGCGGCGGCGGCGGAGTGTTCCTGCTGACGCGCGCACAACTGTCGCGGGCGCGACTTACGGGCTGACTCCATGTCCGGCAACACCATCGGCCGAGTGTTCAGCGTGACCACCTTCGGCGAGAGCCACGGGCCGGCGATGGGCTGCATCGTCGACGGCTGCCCGCCGGGACTGCCGCTCAGCGAGGCGGACCTGCAGGCGGACGTCGACCGCCGCCGCACCGGCACCTCGCACTTCGTCAGTCAGCGACGCGAGGCCGATCAGGTGCGCATCCTCTCGGGCGTGTTCGAAGGGCGCACCACCGGCACGCCGATCGGGCTGCTCATCGAGAACACCGACGCGCGCTCACGCGACTACGACAAGCTGCGCGATCGCTTCCGCCCCGGACACGCCGACTACACCTACCAGCAGAAATACGGCCTGCGCGACCACCGTGGCGGCGGGCGCTCCAGCGCGCGCGAGACGGTCATGCGCACCGCGGCCGGGGCGATCGCGCGGCGCTACCTCGCCGAGCGCCTCCAGGTGCGCGTCTACGGCTACCTGAGCCAGGTCGGGGATCTCGAGATCGAGGCGGTCGATCCGGCCGCGGCGAATCACAACCCGTTCTTCTGCCCGGACCCGGCGCGCGTGCCGGAGCTCGAGGAGCTGATCTGGCAGGTCCGCGCCGCCGGCGACTCGATCGGGGCGCGCGTCACGGTGGTCGCGAGCGGCGTGCCGCCGGGCCTCGGCGAGCCGGTGTTCGACCGCCTGGACGCGGACGTCGCCCACGCGCTCATGAGCATCAACGCGGTCAAGGCCGTGGAGATCGGCGCGGGGGTGCGCGCCGTGCGCCAGCGCGGCAGCGAGCATCGGGACGAGCTGACGCCGGGCGGGTTCCGCAGCAACAACGCCGGCGGCATTCTCGGCGGCATTTCCTCCGGGCAGGACATCGTCGCTCACCTGACGTTCAAACCCACCTCCAGCATCCAGGTGCCCGGCGCCAGCATCGACACTGCGGGCAACCCCGTCGAAGTGGTGACCACGGGCCGGCACGACCCGTGCGTGGGGCTGCGCGCAGTGCCGATCGCCGAGGCGATGCTCGCGATCGTGCTCGTGGATCACTACCTGCGTCACCGCGCGCAGAACGCCGATGTGAGATCGGCGACGCCGGTAATCACCGCGCCGCCGCCCCGCTGAGTAGGTGTGAAGCAGATCGCACTCGACTGTGTGCCGCGCACGGCGGGGCGCGGCTAGTCAGCGAACCGCGACACAGTTTATGTCGGGAGAATCCGTAAAGATCTGCGCTCTGACCGAGGACTTAACTTATGGATCGTGGCCTGCGATGTGCACCCGAAAGGGCTGCCGGAAGCAGCGCTCGGACCGCCCGAGGCGTTGGTCCGGCGACCTATTTAAGTTATATTGCCGCCCGATCCGTGGTGGAGTCGCAGCGAACGATCCATCCGATTGTTTTTGCACGAGATTTCACCCAATGGTGCCTGCCGGGGTGTCTTAATGGTCGCCAAACGTTCTAGCCGCGCGCTGGCATTACTGCTGGCCTTGCCGTCAGCGGCCTTTGCCCTCGGCCTCGGGGATATCCGCCTGCTCTCCTCGCTCAATGCCCCGCTGGACGCGGAGATCGAGGTTACCGACATCGCTCCCGAGGAGGTCAACACGCTGCAGGTGTCGCTCGCGCCGCGCGAGACCTTCGCCGCGCAGGGGCTCGAGTATCCGACCTATCTGACCAGTGTTCACATGAAGACCGTTCGCACGTCCGACGGCCGCGAGATCATCCAGGTCAAATCGACCGACCCGATCTCGGACCCCTTCGTGACGCTGCTGGTGCAGGTCAGCTGGTCGCACGGCGAGCTGGTGCGCGAATACACGATGCTGCTCGATCCGCCGCTCTATACGCCGGGCCCGTCGGCTGCAGCCAGCGCCGCGGTCGCCGCAC
>JASHTN010000169.1 GCA_030040525.1 Gammaproteobacteria bacterium
GCTCGGGCGTGAGGTAGGTGACCCTGAAGCCTTCCTTCTCCAGGCGCTTGCACGGGTCGAGCACTGCCTTGTGCTCGGTGCGGGAAGTCACCAGATGCCGACCGCGGTCGGCGTTGCCGCGCGCGACGCCGAGGATCGCCAGGTTGTCCGACTCGGTGGCGCCGGAGGTGAAGACGATCTCGTCCGCGGCCGCCCCGATCAGGGCGGCGACCATCTCACGCGCCCGCTCGATGTGCGCGGCCGCGGCGCCGCCGTAGGGGTGCGCGGAGGCGGCGTTACCGAAGTCCGCCTCGGGGCCGAGACAGGCGTTCATGGCCGCGACGACCCGCGGGTCGACCGGGGTCGTCGCGGCGTAGTCGAGGTAAACGGGACGCGGCGCGCTCACCGGGCTCCCCGGGAAATCGCGCGTCCTGTCGGACGGCGGGCGCTCATTCGGCGCGGCAGGCGCGATTTTCCGGGGTGCTTCATCGCTGTCCCTCGCCGGCGTGGCGGCGCCGGTTCTGCACCGCGGTGAGGATGCCGCGCAGGATGTTGACCTCGTTCTGATCGAGCTCGGCGCGCTGCAGGAAGCGGCGGATGCGGGCCATGAGATGCGTGCCGCTCTCGGTGCGGTCGTGAAACTCGATCTCCTCCAGCACCCGCGCGAAGTGGGCGTACAGGCGCTGCATCTCCCCGGCGGCGGCGAGCGGCGCGCCGTCCGCCGCGGTCAGCGCCGCGCCCGGCTGGCGCGCGCGGAACAGCTCGTAGGCTACCAGCTGTACCGCCATGGCGAGATTCAGCGACGGGTAGGCCTCGCTCGCGGGGATGCGCAGCAGCGTGTGCGCGGCCTCGAGCTCCTCGTTCGTGAGCCCGGTGCGCTCGGCGCCGAACACCACCGCCGCGGGCCCGCTGTGCGCCTCGGCCACGATGCGCGCTGCCGCCTCGCGCACCTCCATGACCCGGAAATGCTGCTCGCGCTCGCGCGCGGTAGCGGCGGCGATGAAGCCGCAGCCGCGCAGCGCCTCGCCGAGGGAGCCGACCACGCGCGCGCGCCCGAGAACGTCGCCGGCGCCCGAAGCGCGCGCCGTGGCTTCCGGGTGCGGAAACTGCCGCGGCCTCACCAGCAGCAGCTCGCTCAGCGCCATGTTCTTCATGGCGCGCGCCGCGGCACCGATGTTGCCCGGATGCGAGGGCGCGACCAGCACAATGCGAATGTCGGCGGAGTCCATCTGCTAGGCTAGTGTAATTGGGCAAAATCGCCTGCGGCGATTTTGCCGGACATCAGCTGCGTCTACGCCGGCGAAGGGCGCGGCCTTCGCCGGCTACGCTGTGCCAGGAGCGACTGCAAACCACCTCAGCATGCGAGCTTAAGCACCGTGCAGCCCCTTCTCAACATCGCCGTGCGCGCCGCGCGCCGCGCCGGCGAGCTCATCGTGCGGAGCCTGAATCGCCTCGAATCCCTGACCGTATCCTCCAAGGGACGCAACGATTTCGTCACCGAAGTCGACCGCGCCGCCGAACAGGAGATCATCCGCAGCATCCGCCGGCACTACCCGCAGCACGCGTTCCTCGCCGAGGAGAGCGGCCGCAGCGGCACGCACGACACGCTGTGGATCATCGACCCGCTGGACGGCACCACCAACTTCCTGCATGGCTTTCCGGTGTTCGCCGTATCGATCGCCTGCGAGATCCGCGGCCGGCTCGAGCATGCGGTGGTCTACGATCCGATGCGCGGCGAGCTGTTCACCGCCAGCCGCGGCGCCGGTGCGCATCTCGACAACCACCGCATGCGCGTCAGCAAGGCACGCACGCTCGAGGGCGCGCTGATCGCCACCGGCTTCCCGTATCGCGCCAACCTGCGCTATATCGAGCCCTACCTGGCGATGTTCCGCGCGGTGTCCGAGCGCGCCGCGGGCGTGCGCCGCCCCGGCGCGGCGTCGCTCGACCTGGCCTACGTCGCGGCCGGGCGCGTCGATGCCTTCTGGGAGATCGGACTGTCCGCGTGGGACACCGCCGCAGGCACGCTCCTCATCCAGGAGGCCGGGGGTTGCATCGGTACGCTGAGCGGCGCCGAATACCGCCAGGCGGGACACATCCTCGCCGGCACGCCCAAGGTGTACGCCGCGCTGCTCGAGGTGCTCGCGCCGCATCTGCCCGCGGAGCTGCGCGGAGGCTGACACAAGCACGCGGTTTGTGCGGGCGACGCTCACTCGCTTTCCCCAGGTCGCTTGTGTAGAGTCCGGGGCTAAAAATCGGGGGGCTTCAGCGATGCGGCAACTTCTCTCGACCAAATCGATCAAGGTCCTCCACGAGCAGGAGTCCTCCGGCAACCAGCTGCGTCGTGCGCTCGGCTGGGGGCACCTGACGCTGCTCGGCATCGGCGGCATCATCGGCACCGGCATCTTCGTGCTCACCGGCACCGCGGCCGCCAACTACGCCGGCCCCGCGCTGCCGCTGTCGTTCATCGTCGCGGGCATCGGCTGCACGCTGGCCGCGCTCTGCTACGCCGAGTTTGCCGCGATGATCCCGGTCTCGGGCAGCGCCTACTCCTATTCCTACGCGACCCTGGGTGAAGCCGTCGCCTGGTTCATCGGCTGGAACCTCGTGCTCGAGTACCTGCTCGCGGTGGCGACGGTGTCGGTAGGATGGTCGGGTTACGCCGTGAGCCTCCTCGACCAGTTGCACGTGCACGTTCCGGCGGCGCTTTCCAACGCACCGCTCGGTGTGCCGATGGGCAGCAAGGAAGGGCTCGACATCGTGCGTACCGGCGCGGTCGTCAACGTGCCGGCCATCGTCATCGTCGCGGTGATCGCCACCATCTGCTACATCGGCATCAAGCAGTCGGCCGCGTTCAATGCCGTGATCGTCGCCATCAAGGTGACGGTAGTCGTGCTCTTTATCCTCTTCGGCGTCAGCTTCATCCAGACATCGAACTGGCACCCGTTCGTCCCGCCCAACACCGGCGAGTTCGGCGTCTTCGGCTTGAGCGGCATCATGCGCGCCGCCGGCGTGATCTTCTTCGCCTATATCGGCTTCGATGCGGTCTCGACCGCGGCCCAGGAGACCAGGAACCCGCAGCGCGACATGCCTATCGGGATCATCGCGAGTCTCATCATCTGCACCATCCTCTACGTGATCGTCTCGACGATCCTCACCGGTATGGTCAGCTACAAGCAGCTGGATGTGGCCGCCCCGGTGGCCCTGGCGCTCGATCACTACCCGGCACTGCGCTGGCTGGGCATCCCCGTAAAGCTCGGCGCGGTGTGCGGTATGACCTCGGTGATGCTGGTGATGACCATCGCCCAGGCACGCATCTTCTTCGCCATGGCGCGCGACGGGCTGCTGCCGTCCTTCTTCGGGCGCGTGCACCCGCGCTTCCGCACCCCGTCCACCGGCACCGCCATTACCGGAGTCGTGGCGGCGATCATCGGTGGACTCTTCCCGGTGGACATCCTCGGCGAGATGGTCGCGATCGGCACCCTCTCGGCGTTCGTCACCGTGTGCCTCGGCGTGCTGGTGCTGCGCCGGACGCGCCCGGACCTGCCGCGGCCGTTCCGTGCGCCGGCGGCGCGGTTCACCTGCATCGCCGGCGCCATCGTGTGCTTCTCGATGATGGCCTCGCTCGGCACGGCCACGTGGCTGCGTCTGATCATCTGGACGGTGATCGGGGTGCTGATCTACGCCCTCTACGGCTACAGCCACAGCAAGGTGCGGGCCGAGAACGGCGCGGCGGGCGCTGCCAGCCCCGCCCCGAGTCGCTGACGCCCCGTCCACGGACCATGCAGCGCGCACGGCAGGCGCCGCGGCGCGCGGCGCGCGCCCGTCTCACGGCTGCTGATCGAACGCCGTCTTGCGAACTGTCGGAAAAATGTGCTCGGCGGTCAGGCCGCAGTCGAGCGCGAAGGCGCTGGAGATATAGATCGAGGAATAGGTACCGGCGATGATGCCAATCAGGAGCGCCGCCGAGAAACCCTGCAGCACCGGCCCGCCGAGGAACAGCAGCGCCACCACCACGATCGAGGTGACCACCTTGGTCATGATGGTGCGCGACAGCGTCTGATTGATCGACTGATCGAGCACCAGGTTGGGCGCGGCGCGGCGGTTGGTCTCGAAGCGCTCGCGGATGCGGTCGAACACCACCACCGTGTCGTTGAGCGAATAGCCGATCACGGCGAGAATCGCCGCCACCACCGCCAGGTCGAACGACGTCTGCGTGAGCGAAAAGAAGCCGATCACCAGGATCGGATCGTGCAGCACCGCGAAAATGGCGCCCAGCGACAGCCGCCAGGTGTGGAAACGAAAGGCGATGTAGAGAAAGATCCCGAGCAGCGTGAAGAACAGCGCCCACATGGCGCTCACCCGCAGCTCGTTGCCGACCTGCGGTCCGAGCACATCCAGCTGCACGACCTGCGCGCCGGCATCGACCGCCCGGAGCGCTGCCTCGAGCCGGTCGCGCACCTCCGTGGCCGTCTGCTTCGGATCCGGCGGCAGACGTATGGCGATGTCGCGCGAGGAACCGAACGCCTCCACCTGCGGATCGCGGAACCCCGCGCCCGCCAGCCGGCTGCGCACCGCATCGATGTTGGCGGCACCCGGGAATCTGGCCTCGGCGCTCACGCCGCCGGTGAAGTCGATGGCGAGATTCAGCCCGCGGGTGAAGAACGAGACGAGCGACACGATCAGCAGCAGCGCCGACAGCGTGTACCACACCTTGCGGGTGGCCATGAACGGGTAGCTGGTCTGGTGGCTGAAGAATTCCACGGCGGGTCCTCGCGGCAGCCGTGCGCGGCTAGCCGATCGACAGCCGCGCGAGCTTGCGCCGGCCGCCGTACATGAGGGTGAGCAGTGCGCGGCTGCCCATCAGAGCCGTGAACATCGAGGTGGCGATCCCGAGGGTGAGCACCACGGCGAAGCCGCGGATCGGGCCCGTGCCCAGCACCCAGAGCACCACCCCGGCAATGAGTGCCGTGATGTTGGAATCGGCGATCGCCGAGAACGCCTTCTCGAAGCCGGCACGGATCGCGGCCTGCGGCGAGACTCCCTTGCGCAGCTCCTCGCGGATGCGCTCGTAGATCAGCACGTTGGCATCCACCGCGATGCCGACGGTGAGGATGATGCCGGCGATGCCCGGCAGCGACAGCGAAGCGCGCATCATCGACAGCAGCGCCGTCAGCAGCACGACGTTCGCGAGCAGCACCAGGTCCGCCACCAGTCCAAAGGCGTGATAGTAGATCGCCATGAAGACGAACACCCCGCCCATGCCGACCAGCAGTGCGGTGACGCCCTTGTCGATGTTGTCGCGCCCGAGGCTCGGGCCGACCGCACGCTCCTCGATCGGGTAGACCGGCGCCGCCAGCGAGCCCGAGCGCAGCAGCAGCGCCAGCTCGCGCGCCTCGCCAGCCTGCAGCCCCGTGATCTGGAAGCTGTTGGCGAACACCCCGCGGATGGTGGCGTCGTTGATGACGTCCTCGTCGGTCACCTCGCGCGACACCTTCTTGCCGTTGACCTCGCTGCTCTCCTGGTGCTTCTCGATCAGCACCACCGCCATGCGCTTGTTGAGATTGGCGCGCGTGGTGCGGAGCATGGCCTCGCCGGCGCGCGCGTCGAGCTTGACGTTGACGGCCGGGCCCTCCGGGGACTGCCCGGTGGTGGCATTGGTGAGCTCGTCCCCGGTGGCGATAACCTCGCGCTTCAGCAGGATCGGCCGGCCGAGGCGCGTGTGCGTGTAGAGCTTGGTGCCGAGCGGCGCGCGTCCGAGCTGCATGGCCTCGTAGGGGCTGTCCTGCATGTCCTCGAGCCGGAACTCGAGCGTCGCCACGCGGCCGAGGATGTCCTTGACCTCGGCCGAGTTCTGCACCCCCGGCAGCTGCACGTTGATGCGGTCGAGACCCTGGCGCTGCACGATCGGCTCGGACACGCCGAGCTCGTTGACACGGTTGCGCAGCGTCGTGATGTTCTGCTGGATGGCGTAGTCCTCGCGCTCGCGGATCTGCGCGCTGGTCATCGCCGCCTGAATGACCGGCGCGCCAGCCACGGTGTCAGTGGTGACCGTCAGGCCCTGCAGCGCGGTGCCGAGCGCGCTGCGCGCGTCAGCGACGCTGGCGCCCGGCGCGAGCAGCACCCGCAGCGCGTCCGGGCTGCCCGAGCCCGCCGCCAGCGTCGTGACATCCTTGAAGGGAATATTGGCGGCGGCGAGTGCCTTGCGCGCGTCCTGCACATAGCCGTCGAGCGCCTGGGCGACCGCGGCGTTGACGTCGACCTGGTAGAGCAGGTACAGCCCGCCGCGCAGATCGAGGCCGAGCGGCATCGGCCGCAGCCCGAGCAGGCGCAGAAATTCCGGGGTGCGCGGTGCGAACGACAGCGCCGTGATGTAGGTGTCGGCGAAGTGATCGTTGACGGCGTCACGCGCCGCCAGCTGATCCGGCACGTCGCCAAAGCGCACCATCAACCGGCCGTTGTCGATGTAACTCCGCTCGAAGTGCACGCCACGCGACCTGAGGTAACCTTCCACCTCCTGCGGGGCATCGGCGCCGACCGGATTGTGGTCCTTGCGCGCCACCTGCAGCGCCGGATCCTCGCCGAACACGTTCGGCAGCGCGAACAGCGCCGCCAGCAGCAGCACCAGCACCACCAGCACGTATTTCCAGCGCGGATATTCCAGCATGGCTCAGGCGCTTCGCAGCGTACCCTTGGGCATCAGCTGCGCGACCTGGAAGCGCTGCACCTTGACCCGCACGCCCTCGGCGATCTCGAGCGTGATGAAACTGTCGCCGACATCGGTGACCTTGCCGAGGATTCCCCCGGTGGTCACCACCTCGTCGCCGGCCGCGAGCTTCGCGATCAGCGCCTGGTGCTCCTTGGCCTTCTTCTGCTGCGGCCGGATCAGCAGGAAGTAGAACACCCCCACGAACGCCACCATGAGGATCAGCATCGGAACTTGGCTCGGGGCACCCGGGGCGGCGGCCTGTGCCCAGGCGTCGGGAATCAGAGCATTCATGACTTAGGTCCGGGAAGCGAAAGGGCGGCATTATGCCACAGCGTCGGCGGCTGCCCGCCGCGCCGCGAGAAAGCCCCGCGCCCACGATTCGAGCGTGCCCTTGCTCAGCGCCGCGCGCAGCGCGCGCATCAGCCCGATATAGAAATGCAGGTTGTGGATGGTGTTGAGACGCGAGCCGAGGATCTCGTTGCAGCGGTCGAGGTGGCGCAGGTAA
>JASHTN010000170.1 GCA_030040525.1 Gammaproteobacteria bacterium
CGGCTGCCAGGGCGCATCGGGCTCAGCGCCGCGAGCGTGCGCGGCGCCGGCCGCCGCGGTCGGATCCCCCGTCGCCGCGCGGCTTGGGCCGGAACGGGTTCGGGTCGGTGCGGTACTCGATGGCGACCGGGGTCGCGAACAGGTCATACGCCTTGCGGAACACGTTCGTCAGGTAGCGCGTGTAGGCGTCCGGAACCGACGCGGTCTGGTTGCCGTGGATGACGATGCGTGGCGGGTTGCGGCCGCCCTGATGCGCGTAGCGCAGCTTGATGCGCCGGCCGCGCACCAGCGGCGGCTGATGCGCGGCGAGGGCTTCCTCGAGAGTGCGCGTGAGCTCGCGCGTCGGCAGGCTGCGCATGGCCGCCTCGTAGGCGCGCACCGCGGCATCCATCAGCTCGCCGACGCCCGTGCCATGGCGTGCCGAGATGAAGTGCAGCGGCGCGAACGGCACGAAGTCGAGCCGCAGCGCGAGCTGGCGGTGAATCTCCGCGCGCTGCTCCTTCTGTATGCCATCCCACTTGTTGACGGCGATGATGAGCGAGCGGCCGCGCTCGAGCGCGAGGCCCAGCACGCTCGCGTCCTGCTCGGCGACCGTGTCGTGGGCGTCCAGCACCAGGATCACCACGTGCGCCGCATCGATCGCCTGCAGGGTCTTCGCGACGCTCGCGCGCTCGACCACGTCGGTCACTTTCGCGCGGCGCCGCACGCCGGCGGTGTCGATGAGGAGGAACCTGCGCCCGTCGCGCTCGAAGGGCACAAAGATACTGTCGCGGGTCGTGCCGGGATCGGGGCCGGCAATCATGCGCTCCTCGCCCAGCAGCCGATTCACCAGCGTCGACTTACCGACATTCGGCCGGCCTATGACTGCGATGCGGATCGCGCCGCTGTCGGCTGCGGCGGCCGCCTGCGGCGCGAGTCCGGCGAGCACCTGCTCCATCAGCGCCTCGCAGCCCTGCGCATGGCTGGCGGAGATCGGCAGCGGCGTGCCGAATCCGAGCGCGTGGAAATCCGCGGCCGCGATCTCGGCGTCGAGCCCCTCGGCCTTGTTGAGCGCGAGGGTGACCGGTTTGCCCGAGCGGCGCAGCTCGCGCGCGACGAACTGGTCCTCGGGCGAGAGGCCGGCGCGCGCATCCGTGAGCAGCACCAGGCGATCGGCCTCGGCGACCGCGCGCTCGGTTTGCGCTCGCATCTGCGCCTCGATGCCCTGCGGATTCTCGACCAGACCGCCGGTGTCGACGACCACGCACGGCACCGGACCCAGGCGCCCGAAGCCGTATTGCCGGTCACGCGTCAGCCCCGGCACGTCCGCCACGATGGCGGCGCGCGTGCCGGTGAGAACGTTGAACAGCGTCGACTTGCCGACGTTTGGCCGGCCGACGAGCGCGACGACGGGCAGCATGACGGCGGACGGGCAGGCCGCGGGGGAGAGCCGCGGCTACTTGCTGGGTGCCTGCGCTGCTGCCGGCGCCGCCGTCGTCTCGGGAGGCGCCGGCGCCGTGGTCGCCTTGTAGGGCGCGGCGGGGCGTTTGACGCCCGCGCGCAGGCTGACGCGAAACGCCGTGATCTGGCCGCGATCGTTGATGACCAGCACCATGTCGCCCTCGACTATCGGGGTCGCGCTGACCCGCACCTTGCCGGAGGAGGCGCGGGCGGCGAGCGCGCCGGTGGATTTGTCGAGCCAGTGTACGTAGCCCTGGTAGTCTCCGACCACGAGCGCATTCAGGTCGTCCATGGTCGCCGGCGCCGACAGCCCGCGCCACAGCAGCACCTTCTGCCGCCATAGCTCCGCGCCGGTCTTGGCGCGCATCGCGACCACCTCGCCGTCCGCCGTGACCATGTAGAGCGTATCCTCGTCGAGGGTGAGCGAGCGGTAGCTCGACGTCTCGCGCGACCACCAGACCTGGCCGGTATCGAGCGCCAGCATGGCGAGCTTGCCCTGGAAGCCGACCGTGTAGACGTCCGCGCCGGCGACCCGGACGGTCGTGTCGATGTCGTCGAGGCGCTCGAGCTCGGTGCGCCCGTGCGGCGGGCTGATGTTGGCTTCCCACTGCACGGCGCCGTCGTTGACGTTGACCGACATCACCTTGCCGTTGTCGAAGCCGCTCAGCACCTGGTCGCCGACGATCACCGGGCGCGCGGTGCCGCGCAGCGACAGACGCGGCACCTGCTGCTGCTGCACCCACAGCTCGTGTCCGTCCGCGGGACTCAGGCCACGCAGCTTGCCGTCGACCGTACGCAGCGCGATCAGGTGCTCGGAGATGGCCGCCGGCGCGAGCACCTCGCCGTTCACGCGCACCATCCAGCGGCTCCTGCCCGTCGACTCATCGAGCGCGAGCAGCCGCCCGTCGCTGCTGCCGACCAGCACCAGGCCCTCGCCGATCGCCGTGCCGCCGGACAGCGGCGCCTTGGTGCGCGCCCGCCAGATGACGTGGCCGCGGGCGAGATCCAGCGCGACCACGTCGCCCTTGTGCCCGGCGGCGAACACCCGGCCGTCCGCGACGCTCATGCCGAGCGACAGGCGCAGCGGCGCCTCCTTCTTGTAGCCGACGTTCGCGCCCCACACCTTGCTGACGCGCAGTGTCGCCGAGAGCGGTGTCAGCTTGGCGGGTGTCTCGACGCTTTTTTCCTTGGAGCAGGCGACAATCAGCAGCGCCGTGGCGCACATCGACAGTTGCAGGTATCGCATGGTCATTTCGCGGCCGCGGGCCGCGGCGCGGCGGAGGCAGCGCTGGCCGGCGCTCCGTTGGCGGAAGGTCCGTTGCCGGCCGCTGCGCCGGGCGGCGCTGCGCTGGCGGTGAGGTCCGCGATCTTCAGATCGAGGAGCGGGTCGGCGGCGGCGCCGGCGCTGCCGGCCGCGGCGGCGCGATACTCGCTGAGCGCTGCCGCCGGGTCGTGCTTCGCGTAGTAGGCGTCGCCACGCGCCTCGTCGTAGCGCGCGGTGAACGCACCGGGCTCCACCGCGCTCAGCGTCGCGAGCGCCGCATCGGGCCGGCCCTGCGCGGTCTGCACCCGCGCCAGGCGCAGCCGCGCGATGAGCGCGAGGTCATGGTCGCGCGAGTGCGCGCTCACGGACTCGAGCTCGCCGGCAGCCTGCTCGAGCTCGCCGGAGTCGACGTACATGCGCGCGGCCAGGAGTCTCGCCTGATCGGTGTACGCCGAGGACGGGTCACTGCGTTCGAGCTCGCCCAGGTGCACCAGCACCTCGGTGCGATCGCCCTTCTCCAGCGCTTGCACGATCTGGCTGTACCTGGCGCCCGCCGTGAGCGCCCGCGTGTCACGGTATGCCTGCCACCAGCGCCAGCCGACGAGCAGGATGACCCCGACCGCCACGCCGGCCACGACCCATAGGCCGTTCTGGCGCACCCATTCGCGGATCTGCTCCCATTGTTCTCTTTCGGAAAGGTAATCGCTCACTCGGTCACTCCTTGCGGAACACGCGCAGCGCTCACCGGCTCGCGAGAGCGGCCAGGGCCGCATCCACGCCCGCCGCCACCGAACCGACCGGGCACTCGCTCTGACCCGACTCCTCGCGTAAAGGTTTCATGGCGAGCACCCCGCGGGCGAGCTCGTCGTCGCCGATGATCAGCGCCAGTCTCGCCCCGCTCCGGTCTGCGCGGCGGAACTGGGCCTTGAAGTTGCCGCCGCCGAGATTCAGCTCCAAGCGCAGCTGCGGCCGCTCGCTGCGCAGCCGCTCGACGATGGGCAGCGCGGCCGCTGCGGCGCGTGGGCCGCTCACGACGACGAAGACATCCGGGCGGGCAGCGGGCGGGCTGCGCGCGGCGGCAACCACCAGCGCCACCAGCCGCTCGACCCCCATGGCAAAGCCGACCGCCGGCGTCGGCTCACCGCCGAGCTGGGCGATCAGGCCGTCGTAACGCCCGCCGGAGCATACGGCATTCTGTGCGCTGCTGGCGGCGGTGGTCCATTCGAACACCGTGCGGGTGTAGTAATCGAGCCCGCGCACCAGGCGCGGATTGATCCGGTAGGCGACCCCGACCTCATCCAGCATGCGGCACAGTCCCTCGAAGTGCGCGCGCGACTCGGTATCGAGGTGCTCGGTCAGCCGCGGAGCGGTGCGAATCAACTCCTGCATGTCGGGGTTCTTGCTGTCGAGGATCCGCAGCGGATTGCCGGCGAGGCGCCGCCGGCTGTCGGCATCGAGCCGGGAGGCATGGCCGGCGAAGTGCTCGACGAGCTTAGCGCGGTAGGCGCGGCGGCTCTCGGGAGTGCCGAGCGAGTTGACCTCCAGGCTGACTGCCGCCGCAATCCCCAGGCGCTGCCAGAGCCGCGCACTCATGGCGATGAGCTCCGCGTCGGCATCGGGGCCGGCGAAGCCGACGGCTTCCACGTCCACCTGCCAGAACTGCCGGTAGCGCCCCGCCTGCGGCGCCTCGTGTCTGAACATCGGCCCCAGGCACCAGAGCTTGTGGCGTTGTCCGCGCAGCAGACCGTTGGAGATGAGCGCGCGCACCACACCGGCGGTGGCCTCGGGCCGCAGCGTCAGGCTCTCGCCGCCACGGTCGGTGAAGGTATACATCTCCTTGCCCACCACGTCGGTGTGCTCGCCGATCGCGCGTTGAAAGAGCTGCGTCTGCTCGAGCAGCGGCACGCGGATCTCCTCGTAACCGTAGCTGTCGAGCAGCCCGCGGGTCACCGCCTCAAAGTGCTGCCAGGCGGGAATCTCCGCCGGCAGCACGTCGTTCATGCCGCGCACCGGCTGGATCTCTGCGGTCACTTCAGCCTCCGGGGCCCGGCACGGAGGGCGCGGGCGCGACGTGTCCGGCGGCGTCGAGAACAAAGCGCGCACTGTGGTCGCGATGCACCAGACCGCCGAGTGTCACCGGCCGGCCGTTCAGCTGCATCGTCACCGCCGGCGCGTTGCCGAGGACCACTCGCAGCGGCGCCTCCCCGCTCAAGGTGCGAGCGCTGTCGGGGGCGCTCAGGCCTGCGAGCAGGCGCCGCCCGCCGGCGTCATAGACCTCGACCCAGCTGACAGCGGAGAACTTGAGGGCCAGCCGTGCTTCGCCCGGCGCAGCGGCCGACGCGGTGGCGGCCGCCAGGTGCGTGCCGGCAGGTGCTGCGAGCACGCCCGGTTGCGGCAGCGGCACAGCGGCGGCGGTCTGCCCTTCGGCAGTCGCCCCCGGGGTCTGCACCGCCGCCACGGGCTGCTGCGCGGCGACCGGTTGCGGCTTCACCCCCGGCAGAGTCACCACCCACCACAGCAGTCCGACGGCCGCAAAGATGCCCAGCACGATGAGCGCCGGCACCACCAGGGAGGAATCGCGGTCGGGCTCGCGGTGCGGAATGCGCGTCAGGTCCGGGCCGGGGGCGGTGGCATAGACCTCGGAGAGCTCGGGCGGCGGCTCGCCCAGCAGCTCCGCGTAGCGGCGCAGGTGGCCACGCACGTACACGAGCGCCCCGAGCGCCCCGAAGTTGCCTGTCTCGAGCGCTTCC
Source organism: Gammaproteobacteria bacterium (assembly GCA_030040525.1). GTDB lineage: Bacteria > Pseudomonadota > Gammaproteobacteria > Steroidobacterales > Steroidobacteraceae > 13-2-20CM-66-19. The sequence continues at coordinate 5,455 of JASHTN010000170.1, forward strand.
AGCACCCGCGCATCGACGTGCAGCTTCTCGGCCGCCTGCAGCACGGTCAATCCGCGCCTTTCGCGCGCGCCACGCAGCCGCGCGCCGATGCCGCGGGCGTCGCCGCCAGCTTCGCTCGCCATGGTGCCTCAGCCGGGGTTGAGCGACGCGAGGGCGCGTGCCTGTTGCGAGCCGGGAAAGTCCAGCTGCAGGCGCCGCGCATAGCGCTGTGCGGCGATCGGATCGTGCTGTGCACGTGTCACGCGCACGCCGAGCAGCAGCAGGTCGGCCGTCTCGTTGTAGGTGCCGACGAAGGTGTCGATGCGGGCGCGCGCTCCCGCGAGATCGCCGCGCTCGAACTCGAGCGTCGCGAGCTGGAAGGCCGCCTCCGCGTAGTTCGGCCGCAGCGCGAGCGCCTGGTTGAAGTTGGCGGCTGCCTCGTCGTAGCGCTTGGCCTCGCGCAGGCACACGCCGGCGTTCACGTAGGCATCCTGCGGGGTTCGATACAGCGCGTTGTGCGCGGCCTCGAGGAAGCGCTTGACCCCCTCGTCGGTGCGGCCGTTGGCGCACAGATACACGGCGTAGTTGTTCTGCACCTCCGGATTGCGCGGCGCCTCGCGCAGCGCGGTACGGAACTCCTCGTCCGCCTTGGCGTGGTCCCCCATGCGCGCAAACAGCATGCCGCGCGCGCTGTGCACGTCCGGGTTGCCCGGGTCCTCCGTGAGCGCCCGGTCGAGCTTGGTCTTTGCCAGCTGCAGGTCGCCCTGATTCATGTAGGCGATGCCCAGCTGCACGTTGTCCGCAGCCGCCTCGTGTTGGCGGTTGGGCTTCTGCGTGTTGCTGGCGCACGCCGCGAGCACGAGGAGCGCAAGCGCGCCGGCGGCAGTCAGCCGCGACGGCTGGGGAGGCGCGAAGATGTTCGCTTGACTGTTCATGGTTGGACGCCCACGCCAATGACCTTGCTGCCGAGCCGCACGGTGGTGCGGTCGATCACGCGGCCGGCGAGCTGGCCGCAGGCCGCGTCGATATCCTCGCCGCGCGTGCGACGCACGGTTGCCAGCACGCCCCTTTGGATCAGCTCGTCCCGGAAGCGCTGAATGACCGGCGCCGGCGAGCGCCGGTAGCGCGTGCCCGGGAAGGGGTTGAACGGAATCAGATTCACCTTGGCCGGATGCCCCTTGAGCAGCCGCGCGAGTGCGCGCGCCTGCGCCGGGGAGTCGTTGACGCCGTCCAGCATCACGTACTCGAAGGTCACGCTGCGGCCGTTCTGTTCGTCGAGATAGTGCCAGCAGGCCCCGAGCAGCTCGGCGATCGGGTGCTTGCGGTTGATCGGCACGAGCTCGTTGCGCAGCGCATCGCTCGGGGCGTGCAGCGACACCGCCAGCGCCACATTGCTCACCTCCGCGAGCCGGTAGATCTGCGGCACGAGTCCCGAGGTCGAGAGCGTCACGCGCCGGCGCGACAGGTCGAAGCCGAAGTCATCCAGCAGGATGTCGAGAGCCGGCACCACGTTGCGGAAATTGGCGAGCGGTTCGCCCATGCCCATCAGCACGACGTTGGTGATGCGGTGCCCGGCGGGCGTTGCGGCGGCCTCCGCGTCGCCGAGCGGCGCGCCGCCCGCCTCCTCGCGCGCCAGCTCGCGCGCGGCCAGCCACACCTGGCCGACGATCTCGGCGGTGCTCAGGTTGCGGTTGAAGCCCTGCTGCGCGGTCGCGCAGAACGAGCAGTCGAGGGCGCAGCCCACCTGCGAGGAGATGCAGAGCGTGCCGCGGTCCACTTCCGGGATGAACACCATCTCGAAGGCCTGGGCGGCATCGGCCCTGAGCAGCCACTTCGAGGTGCCGTCGGAGGAGCGCTGCAGCGCGACGATCTCCGGCGCGCGCACCTCGGCGGCGAGCGCGAGGCGCGCGCGGAACTCCCGCGACAGATCGGTCATCTCGGCGAACGAGCCGACGCCGCGCCGGTAGATCCAGCTCATGAGCTGGCGGGCGCGGAACGCCCGGCCGCCGAGGGCTGCGACCAACGCCTCGAGCGCCGGCCGCGGCACACCCAGCAGGTTGGTGCGCGGGGCTTGCGGGGCGGATGACGTGGCAGGCGCGGTCATAAGGGTGCGCAGACGGCGCGTCAGCCGCGCGGGTGGAGCTCCTTGACGCTGAAGAAGTAGGCGATCTCGCGCGCCGCGGTGTCGGCGGCGTCCGAGCCGTGCACGACGTTCTGCTCGATGCTGGTGGCGAAGTCTGCGCGGATCGTGCCCGGCGCGGCCTGCTTCGGATCGGTCGCGCCCATGACGTCGCGGTGGCGTGCGATCGCGCTCTCGCCCTCGAGGACCTGCACGATCACCGGACCCGAGGTCATGTAGCGCACCAGGTCGCGGAAGAACGGCCGCTCACGGTGCACGGCGTAGAAGCGCTCCGCCTCGCGCTGGGAAAGTTGCAGCATGCGTGCTGCGATGATCGACAGGCCCGCCTGCTCGAAGCGCCGATACACCTCGCCGATGAGATTGCCTCTCACGCCGTCGGGCTTGACGATGGAGAGAGTGCGCTCGAGCGCCATTTATGACCTTTTGACGAAGAAAGCGTGGCAGCGGGAAAGCGTAAGGTGGCCGCACGGGCCGGGACCCCCGAGGCAAGCGGCGAAGTGTACCTTGGGCGGGCCGGCGCCGCCAATGTGGACGGCGGCGGAAGTACCGGTTTGCTAAGGCTTTTTGCGAAGGATGCAGGCACTGCGCCCGTCTCACGGCGCAGCCGCCGCGGTCACACGGAGAAGCTCTCGCCGCAGCCGCACTCTCCCTTGACGTTCGGGTTCTTGAAGCGAAAAGCCTCGTTCAGGCCCTGCTTGACGAAATCGACAACCGTGCCGTCGATCAGGCTCAAGCTTTCGGCATCGACGAACACCCGCACGCCGCGGTCCTCGAAGACCGCGTCGCCGGGCTGCGGAGCGTCGGCGTAGTTGATCACGTAGGCGAAGCCGGAGCAGCCGGTCTTGCGGACTCCGAGGCGCAGCCCGATGCCGCTGCCCCGTGCGGCCAGAAAACTCTTTACGCGGTTGGCGGCGGATTCAGTCAGTGAGATCGCCATCTGCCCTCGTATTCTAGCGCTTCGACGCCGGCCCTGCCCCCGAGGCCCAGAGCCCCGCGGCTGCGCGCAGCGCGTCCTCGACCACCAGCAGCCGGCCGAGCTTCTCCACAGGCACCGCGCGCACCCGTGCCCAGTCGCGCGGCGTTCCCGGCAGCAGCGCGGCGCGCCTGCGCCCCGTCAGCTCGCCGCACAGCCAGCGGGCCACGTCGAGAGTATGCGGGCAACCCAGGGCCTGGAAACGTGCCTCCTTCACAGTGTCGCCTGCGACGAGCAGATGAAAGCGCACCCAGGTCTCTTCCTTCGGCCCACCCGCCTCGCCGCTCACCAGGGCCTCGCCCGCCGCAGCGGGAGCCCATTCCGAGAGCAGCGCGGCGCTGGCTGCCGCCGGCGAGAGTGCGCGCAGCCGCTCGACCTCGCGACGCACGACTGCCGCGGCCAGATCGACATCGCCCTCGCCGGTGTAGCGTCCGAGGCTGAAGCGCAGCGAACTCGCCGCCAGGCGCGCATCGCGCCCGAGCGCGCGCAGCACGTAGGAGCCCTCGGGGGAGACCGAGTTGCACGCCGCACCGGTCGAAACCGCAAGCTCGCCAAGTCCCGCCACCAGGCTCTCGCCCTCCACCCCCTCAAACGACACGTTGAGGATGCCCGGCACGCGCGGCGCGGCGGCGCCGTTCAGGTGCGTGCCGGGCAGCTCCGCCAGCGCCCGCCAGAGCCGCTCCCGCAGCGCCGTGAGCCGCACGCCTTCCTGCCGCAGCTCGCGCGCGGCGAGCGCGCACG
>JASHTN010000171.1 GCA_030040525.1 Gammaproteobacteria bacterium
CAGCGCCGGCGCAAGCCAGCCGCGCGCCTCGGGCGGCGACAGCCCGCGGACCGCCTCCCGCTGCCACACCGCGAGCTGCTGCTCGTCGAAGCGTGCCGGCGCACGCCCGAGGTGCGCTGCATCGAACGCGGCGGCCAGCTGCGCGAGCGTCGCCAGGCCGTGCAGCGCCGAGGGCTGCCCGAGGCGAAACAGGTGATTGAGGAGCGCCTGCGGCAGATAGCCGCGCGCGCGGTACTCGCGCACGCTGACCGCGCCATGACGCTTGGAGAGCGGCGCGCCGTCGGCGCCGACGATCAGCGCCACGTGGCCGTAGGCCGGCGCTGCGAGCCGCAGGCTGTCCAGAATCAGCAGCTGTCGCGGCGTGTTGGTCAGATGATCCTCGCCGCGCAGCACGTGGCTCACCCCCATGCAGGCGTCGTCGACCGCGTTGGCGAACAGGAACGCCGCCGAACCGTCGGCGCGTCGCACGACGAAGTCGCCGATGTCGTCGGACAGGAAGCTCTGCAGCCCGTGCACGAAGTCGGCGAACTCGACCCGCACGCCCGCGGGCACGCGGAAGCGCAGGCTGGCGCGGCGGCCCGCGGCCTGGCGGCGGGCGCGCTCTGCGGCGCTTAAGTTCCGGCAGGTGCCCGCGTAGCGCGGCGCTCTGCCGGCGGCAAGCTGCGCGCGCCGCGACAGCTCCAGCTCCTCGGGCGTGCAGAAGCACGGGTACACCGCGTCCTGCTGCTCGAGCTGGCCGAGATAGCGCGCATAAAGCGCGCCGCGCTGCGACTGGCGGTAAGGTCCGCGCTCGTCCTCGCGCTCGGGGCCGGCGTCCCACTCGATCCCGAGCCAGCGCAGATCGACGAGCAGCGCCTGCGCCGCGCTCTCGAGGCTGCGCCCCGCGTCGGTGTCCTCGATGCGCAGCAGAAAGCGGCCGCCGCCGTGCCGCGCGAGCAGGAGACTGAACAGCGCCGTGCGCGCGTTCCCGAGGTGCAGCTCACCGGTGGGGCTGGGCGCAAAGCGGGTGACCGGCGGCGCGGGGGCAATCGCGGCTGCACTCATTGATGCCATGTTACGGGAAACTCATGAAGCGCAACAAAGACCGCCCGCCGACGGTGCGGGCCGCGGCGCGCGGCAGTCGCTCAATTCCGCGCCGCGGCTTAGAATCCGCCGCCGCCCCTCACGCACAACCGCCGGAGGATCGATGCGCCCGCCGTCCCGAACGCTGCTGCTTGCCGCCGCCACCCTGTTGCTCGGCGTGCTGCCCGCCTGGCACGCGGCGCGCGCGGACGACGCCAACCCCAACCCGCAGGTGCGTGTCACCACCAATATGGGCGACTTCCTCATCGAGGTGTACGCCGATCGGGCGCCGCTTACCGCGACGAACTTCCTGCGCTACGTGCGTGAGGGCTTCTACACCAACGTGCTGATCCACCGCGTGGTGCCCAATTTCGTCATCCAGGGCGGCGGCTACGACGCCGCGACCCAGAAGCTCAAGCCGACGCACGAGCCCATCTTCAACGAGTCGGGCAACGGCCTGCAGAACAAGCGCGGCATGGTGGGTCTTGCGCGCAGCGTGCAACCGCACTCGGGCAACTCGCAGTTCTACGTGAATCTCGTCGACAACCCGGATCTCGACCCGGTGCCGACCCGCTGGGGCTACGCGGTGTTCGGCCATGTCATCGACGGCATGGACGTCATCGACCGCATCGCCGAGACCGCCACGGGCGCCGTCGGCCCGTTCAAGCAGGACTCGCCCTTGAAGCCCGTGATCGTCGAGAGCATGACCATCGTGCCGCCGGCCGCGACGGCTGCCCCGGCCCCGGTCGTGCCGAAGGCGCCGCCGCCGGCGGCCGACAAGGCGCAGTCGCCGAAGTAGCCGCGCCTGCGGGTGCCGACGCCGATGGCGCGCCTGTTCGTCTCGGACGTGCACCTGAATGACGCGGCTCCCGCGGCCATCGAGCAGTTCCTCGGCTTCCTCGCCGCGCACGCCGCCGGCGCCGCCGCGCTCTACATCCTCGGTGACCTGTTCGAGAGCTGGGTGGGGGATGATGAGCGCAGCCGCGCGGCGCAGCGGGTGTGCGCCGGGCTGCGCGCGCTCACCGCGGGCGGAGTACCGTGCTTCGTGCTGCACGGCAACCGCGATTTTCTCCTCGGCGCGGGCTTCTGTGCGCGCACCGGCTGCCGGCTGCTCGGCGATCCGGTGGTGGCGGAGCTCGACGGCGAGCGCGTGCTGCTGACGCACGGCGATGCGCTGTGCACCGACGATCATTCCTACCAGGAGCTGCGCAGCGTGGTGCGCGATCCCGGGTGGCAGCGGCGCTTTCTCGCCCTGCCGCTCAGCAGCCGCGAGCTGCTGGCGGAAGAGGCGCGCGCCGGCAGCCGGGCGCATACCGCGCGCACCGTGCCCGACATCATGGATGTGAACCCCGCGGCAGTCGCGGCTGCCTTCAGTGCGGCTCGTGTGCGGCGCATGATCCACGGCCACACGCACCGCGAGGCGGTTCACGATCTGCAGGTGGATGGCGCGCCGGTGCAGCGCATCGTGCTCGGCGCCTGGTATGAGCGGGGCAGCTATCTCAGCTGCGAGGGCGGGAAGTACCAGCTGCGCGGGCTGCCGCGCTGAGCGCCCGGCAGCCCGCGCACGACGTCGGTCGCGGTCAGTTGCCCGAGGCGCCGGCGGACGGGCCGCCGCCGAAGCCGCCGTGGCCCCAGCCGTGGTGGCGCGTCATCGACTCGAGCGTCTTGAACTTCGTCAGCTGACTCGCCGACAGCACCGTCGACAGCTTGGTGAGCGTGTCCTGATGCAGCTGCTGGACGGCGCTGCGCATCTGCGCGAAGTCGGGTTTGGTGCCGGCGGCCTTGGCTGCCTGCCACTGCGCCTTCATTTGCGAGCGCAGCTGCTGCATCTGCGCACGCTGGCCTTCCAGGATCGTCTGCACCTGGGTCTTCTGGCTGTCGGTCAGGTCGAGGAGCGTCGCCAGCTTGTCCAGGCGGCCGGTCGGGCCGGTGGTGCTCGCCGCCGGGGCCTGTGCGAGCACGACGCCCGCCGCCAGCGCCAGCAGTGCGACGCCAAGGGCCTTGGTCAACGGTGTCATATGTCATCTCCTTGCGGGTTGTGCTCTGCTTGCAACGCCAAACTAGCGGCCCCGATGACCCCCGAGCCGTGAGCAATCGTGAGCGACTGTCAAGTCGGCGCCGGGGCAGCGCCGCGCGGCCCGTCAGCGCCGCCGCGGCAGGCTGAGAGTCGCCTCGAGGCCCCCCTGCGGCAGGTTGGCGAGTGTCAGCGAGCCGCCATGCGCCTCGGCGATATCGCGGGCGATCGACAGCCCGAGCCCGGTGCCGCCGCTGTCACGATTGCGCGAGGATTCCAGCCGGTAGAAGGGCTCGAACACCCGCTCGAGCTCCGCGGCGGGAATGCCCGGTCCGGCGTCGCGCACCCGGATGGTGAGCGCCGCACCGTCCTCGACCAGGATACTGGCGCGCGTGCCGAAGTTGACCGCATTGGCGACCAGGTTGGTCAGGCAGCGCCTGAGCGCCTGACTCTGGCCGGTGAAGGGCTGCAGCGCCCGCCCGCTGACCGTGACGTCGGCGCCCATCTCGGCGAACTGCTCGCGCAGCCGCTCGAGCAGCGCGTTGACATCGAGCGGCGCGGCTGGCTCGCCGTCATCCAGGCCGCGGAACAGCGCCAGCGCCTGGTGCACCATGCTCTCCATCTCGTCGAGCTCCTTGCCGATGCGCGCCTGCAGCGGCGGATTCTCCAGCGTCTCCACCTGCAGCCGCAGCCGCGTGAGCGGCGTCTTCAGGTCGTGCGACATGGCCGCGAGCACGCGGCTGCGGCTGTCGAGGTAGCGCCGCAGGCGATCCTGCATGGTGTTGAAGGCGTGCGCCGCATTGCGCAGCTCGCGGGCGCCGCGTTCCGGCAGCGGCGCGGGGCGCTCGTCGCGGCCGACGCTGTCGGCGGCGCGCGCCAGCGCCGACAGCGGCCGCGTTATGTTGCGCGCCGTGACGTACAGCGCGAGCACCAGGATCAGCACCAGCAGGATGAGATTGACCAGCAGATTGCGCGGCAGCAGCGCGCCGTGCGGCAGGCGCGTGATGCGGTAGACGACCGTGTCGCCGTCCGGGAAGCGCACGCTCACGTCGTAGCGCTGTGCGCTGCCCTGGTGAGCGGCGAGCTCGCGCGCCTCGTAGAAGGGCACCGGCACCGGAATCGCGGGGCGCGCCGGATCGGCGGTGTGCGCCACCTCGATCCCGTAGGCGGGCCCGAGCGCGGCGCGCAGCTC
>JASHTN010000172.1 GCA_030040525.1 Gammaproteobacteria bacterium
GGCGCGGCGCGCGTCCTCCTGGGCGCGGCGCCGCGTCTCCTCCTCCTCGACGCGCCGGCGGTTTTCCGCCTCCAGGCGCTCGCGCTCGCGCCGCTCCGCCTCGGCGCGCTCGCTCTCGCGACGCGCAGCCTCCTCGGCCTCGTGGCGGCGGTGGTCGAGCTCGTCCTGCTGCGCGCGCGCCTGCTCCTGCAGGACGTCGCGCTTGATGTAGGTGCGCTTCTGGCGTACCTCGACGTTCACCGTGCGCGCGCGCCCCTGGGCGGAGGCGAGCTTCAACGCGCTCTGCGTCTTGCGCTTCAGGGTGATCTTGCGCGGCGCGCCGTCGCTATCGGCCTCGCTCCCGTGGCTGCGCCGCAGGTGGGTGAGGAGCTCGAGCTTCGCCTCATCGCTGATGCGGGCCTCGGGCCCGTCCACCTTGATGCCGGCCTGGTCGAGCTGCACCAGCAGCCGGTCGACCGGCACCTTGAGGACTTCGGCAAACTGCGAAACGGTCACTTCGGCCATTGACTCAACCTCGTTCGCTCAGGCGTCACTGTCCCGCTTCGAACCATGGGGCGCGCGCCGTCATGATGAGCTTGGCGGCCTTCTCGGCCGCCAGCCCCTCGATGTCGGCGAGCTCGTCGACCGACTGCTCGGCGAGATCCTCGCGGGTGCGTACGCCACGGCGAGCGAGCGCCAGCGCCAGATCCGGGCTCATGCCCTCGAGCAGCAGCAGGTCCTCCGCCGGCATCGACTGGTCGAGGGTCTCTTCGCTGGCGATCGCCTGGGTAAGCAGCACGTCGCGCGCGCGGTTGCGCAGCTCCTTGACGATGTCCTCGTCGAACTCCTCGATCGCGGCGAGCTCGGCCTGCGGCACGTAGGCGATCTCCTCGATGGTGGAGAAGCCCTCCTGGGCCAGGATGGTCGCGACGTCGGCGTCGACATCCAGCTGCTTCATGAAGTTCTGTACCAGCTCCTTCGACTCGGTCTCGCTCTTGGCTTCGGCGTCCGACTCGGTCATCACGTTCAGGTCCCAGCCGGTCAGCTGGCTGGCGAGGCGGATGTTCTGGCCGCCGCGGCCGATGGCCTGCGAGAGCTTCTCCTCGCTGACTGCGATGTCCATGCTGTGCGAGTCCTCGTCGACGACGATCGACATGACTTCCGCCGGCGACATGGCGTTGATGACGAACTGCGCGGCGTTGTCGTCGTAGGGAATGATGTCGACGCGCTCGCCGGCGATCTCGTTGGACACCGCCTGGACGCGCGAGCCGCGCATGCCGACGCAGGCGCCCACCGGGTCGATGCGCGGGTCGTTGCTGCGCACGGCAATCTTGGCGCGCACGCCCGGGTCACGGGCGGCGCCGAGGATCTGGATCAGGCCCTGGCCGACTTCGGGCACCTCGAGCTTGAACAACTCGATCAGGAACTCCGGCGCGGTCCGCGTCAGGAACAGCTGCGGCCCGCGCGGCTCCGAGCGCACCTCCTTCAGATACGCCTTGATGCGGTCCTGGGGCTTGGCCTGCTCGCGCGGAATCATGTCGGTGCGCGGCACGAAGCCCTCGGCGTTGCTGCCGAGGTCGACGTAGATGCCGTTGCGGTCGACCCGCTTGACGATGCCGCTCACCAGCGTGTTCACCCGCTCGCGGTACGCGTCCACCACCTGGGCGCGCTCGGCCTCGCGCACTTTCTGCACGATCACCTGCTTGGCCTGCTGCGCGGCGATGCGGCCGAAAGCCACCGATTCGATGGGCTGCTCGACGAAGCCCCCGACCTCCGCCTTCGCGTCGACGTCGAGCGCGTCCTCGAGCCGCAGCTCGCGCTCGGGCACCTCGAGCTCCTTGGAGTCGTCGGCGAACACCTTCCAGCGCCGGAACGTCTCGTAGTCGCCGCTCCTGCGGTCGATCGCCACGCGCACATCCCACTCCTCGCCGTGCTTCTTGCGGGTCGCGGACGCGAGCGCCGCCTCGAGCGCCTCGAAGATTACTTCCTTGTCGACGCCCTTCTCGTTGGAAACGGCGTCGACCACCATCAGAATTTCCTTGTTCACTCTCTCGTACCTCTACGCCCTTGACTTCGCAGCCCCCGCCTCAGGAGGCGAGCCGCGCCTTGCCAATCTCCGCAAATCCCACCGCCACCTGCTCGCGATCGACCGCGAGCGCGATGCCCTCCGCGCCCACCGAGAGCAGCGTCCCCGTGTAGCGCCGCCGCCCGTCGCGCGGCTCCTTCAGCTCGACGAACACCCGCGAGCCGACGAAGCGCCCGAAGTGCTCCGGCGTGCGCAGCACCCGGTCGAAGCCGGGCGAGGACACCTCCAGCGTGTAGGCCGCCGGTATCGGGTCCGCAACGTCGAGCAGCGCCGACACCTCGCGGCTCACCCGCTCGCAGTCCTCGAGCCCGACGCCCTGCGGAGCGTCTATAAAGAGTCGCAGCACGCCGCGCCGGTGCCCGCCGCCATACTCGAGCTCGACCAGCTCGAACCCGAGCCGTGCCACCAGCGGCTCGACCAGTGTCAGCAACCGCTCGCGCAAAGCTCCTGCCATCGCCCCAATCCGTCCGTCCCGCTCAAACAAAAATGGGCCCCAAGGCCCATCCAACCGATCCACCACCCCCCATCATGGGGGCTGAAAACAAAAAAGCCCCGTTGGGGGCCTTCCGGTCTCGTGCTGTCGGGGGCGCCGCGCCTCCCTTGCGGGACGCCCTCCTGGGGACGCCCCTGCGGACACGCGGCACCAGCCACCCGTCCCCCGGGGTAAGTCCCATCGGGGGGCCGGGCATTCTACCCAAACCCCGCCGGCAGTGGAACCGGCAGGTATGATTCCCGGCTGCCGAGCCCCGAGGGTGACTCCTTATGAACGACGCCTCCGCCCCGCCGACCGTACGCGCCCCGCGCGGCACCACCTTGAGCTGCCGCAGCTGGCTCACGGAGGCGCCGCTGCGCATGTTGATGAACAACCTCGATCCGGAAGTCGCCGAGCGCCCCGCCGAGCTCGTGGTCTACGGCGGCATCGCCAAGGCGGCACGCAACTGGGAATGTTTCCGGCAGATCGTCGCTGCGCTGCGCGCCCTCAAGGAGGACGAGACGCTGCTCGTTCAGTCGGGCAAGCCCGTCGGTGTCTTCCGCACGCACCCCGACGCTCCACGGGTGCTGCTCGCCAACTCGAACCTCGTGGCGCGTTGGGCCGACTGGGAGCATTTCAACGCCCTCGATCGCAAGGGCCTCATGATGTACGGTCAGATGACCGCGGGGTCCTGGATCTACATCGGCAGCCAGGGCATCGTTCAGGGCACCTACGAGACCTTCGTCGAGATGGGCCGCCAGCACTACGGCGGCGACCTCGCGGGCCGCTGGATTCTGACCGCGGGCCTCGGGGGAATGGGCGGGGCGCAGCCGCTCGCGGCCACCATGGCGGGCGCCTCCATGCTGGCGGTGGAGTGTCGCCCGGAGCGCATCGCCAAGCGCCTGCAGACGAAGTACCTCGACCTCGAGGCGCAGAGCCTCGATGAAGCGCTGGCGCGGCTCGAGCGCGCGCGCGCGAGCGGCAAGCCCGTGTCCGTGGGACTCCTCGGTAACGCCTGCGAGGTGCTTCCGGAGCTCCTCGCCCGCGGGGTGCGTCCCGATGCGGTCACCGACCAGACCTCGGCACACGATCCGGTGAACGGCTACCTGCCGCGCGGCTGGACACTCGAGCAGTGGGACCGGCTGCGGCGCGAGAGCCCCGCGCAGGTCGCCGCCGAGGCGCGCACCTCCATGGCGCGCCATGTCGAGGCAATGCTCGGCTTCCGCAAGCTCGGCATTCCCGTGTTCGACTACGGCAACAACCTGCGGCAGATGGCCTTCGACGCCGGCGTCAGGGACGCGTTCGCCTTCCCGGGCTTCGTGCCCGCGTATATGCGGCCGCTGTTCTGCAGCGGCAAGGGCCCGTTCCGCTGGGCCGCGCTCTCCGGCGATCCCGAGGACATCTACCGCACCGACGCCAGGGTGCGCGAGCTGCTCCCGGAGGATGAGCATCTGCACCATTGGCTCGACATGGCCCGCGAGCGCATTCAATTCCAGGGCCTGCCGGCGCGCATCTGCTGGGTGGGGCTCGGCGACCGGCACCGGCTTGGCCTCGCCTTCAACGAGATGGTAGCGCGCGGGGAGCTCAAGGCGCCGGTGGTCATCGGCCGCGATCATCTCGATTCCGGCTCCGTCGCGAGTCCCAACCGCGAGACCGAGGCGATGCGCGACGGCTCGGACGCAGTCGCCGACTGGCCGCTGCTGAACGCGCTGCTCAACACGGCCAGCGGCGCCACCTGGGTCTCGATCCACCACGGCGGCGGCGTCGGCATGGGCTACTCGCAGCACGCCGGGCTGGTGATCGTGTGCGACGGCACCGAGGCCGCGGCGCGCCGCATCGAGCGGGTGCTGTGGAACGATCCGGCGAGCGGCGTGATGCGCCACGCCGACGCCGGCTACGAGGCGGCGATCGAGTGCGCGCGCGAGAAGGGGCTCAACCTGCCGTTCCTCGCCCCCAGCCGCTGACGGACCGCGCGTGCCCGAAGCGTTCAAGCTCTGGCGCAACGCGCGCCTCGCCACCTGCGACCCGGCGGCGGGTCGGATCTCAGCGGGGGCGTTCCTCACCCGCGGCGGCCGCATCGAGTGGCTGGGCGCGGAGGCGGCGCTGCCGCCGACGCCGGCCGCGGAGCTGCACGATCTCGGCGGCGCGTGGGTGACGCCCGGGCTCATCGACTGTCACACCCACCTGGTATTCGCCGGCACACGCGCCGCCGAGTACGCCGAGCGGCTGCGCGGGCGCTCCTACGAGGAGATCGCGCTCGCCGGCGGCGGCATCCTCTCGAGCGTGCGCGCGGTGCGCGAGGCGAGCGAGGAGCAGCTCTTCGATGCCAGCGCCCCGAGGCTCGCGGCGCTGCTTGCCGAGGGCGTCACCACCGTCGAGATCAAGTCCGGCTACGGCCTGACGCTCGCGGACGAGGCGAAGATGCTGCGCGTGGCCCGCGCGCTCGGCCGCGCCTTTCCGGTGACCGTGCGCACCACGCTGCTCGCGGCGCACACCGTGCCGCCGGAGTACCGCGGGCGCGCCGATGAGTACATCGACGCCATCGCGCGCGACTGGCTGCCGGCGCTCGCGCGCGAGGGGCTGGTCGATGCGGTGGACGTATTCTGCGAGCGCATCGCCTTCGACACTGCCCAGGCGCAGCGGCTGTTCGCGGCGGCGCGCGCCCTCGGGCTGCCGGTGAAGATGCACGCCGAGCAGCTCTCCAACCTCGGCGGCACGCTGCTCGCCGCGCGGCACGGCGCCCTCTCCTGCGATCATCTCGAGTACGCCGGCGAGGCCGAGGCCACGGCGCTCGCCGGCGCCGGGACGGTGGCGGTGCTGCTGCCGGTTGCCTTCTACTGCCTGGCGGGTGAGCGCAAGCCGCCGCTCGCGGCGCTGCGCGCCGCGGGAGCGGCGCTCGCGGTGGCGAGCGACTGCAATCCGGGCTCCGCGCCCGGCGCCTCGCTCCTCACCGCCATGAGCATGGCGACCCGGCTGTTCGGCCTCACTGCCGAGGAGGCGCT
>JASHTN010000173.1 GCA_030040525.1 Gammaproteobacteria bacterium
GCCGAACACGTAGCCGAAGAAGCCGGTGAAGCCGGCGGCGGTGCCGGCCGCCTTCTTCGACACCAGATCGAGCGAATGCAGCCCGATGATCATGATCGGCCCGTAGATGAGGAAGCCGATCGAGATCAGCGCCGCGTAGTCGATCCAGAGCGGACCGTGGAGGTTGAGCCCGTAGGCGACCACCGCGACCAGCGTGAGCGCCATGAAGAGGATCGTGGCCGGCGCACGCTTGCCTTTGAACCAGCGGTCCGAGATCCAGCCGCAGGCGATCGTGCCCGGGATGGCCGCGTATTCATACATCGACCAGGCGAGGCTCGATTCCCGGAACGAGAAGCCCTTGGCGGTTTCGAGGTACGTCGGGATCCAGTTCTCGACGCCGTAGCGCACGAAGTAGCAGAACGCATTCGCCACCGCGATGGCCCACAGGTAGCGGTTGTTCAGCACGTTCCCAAAGAGAATCTCGCGAAACCCGAGGGTGCGCTCCTGGGCATCCGTGTAGCCGGGCGGATAGTCGTTGCGGTACTGCTCGACCGGCGGCAGGCCGCGCGACTGCGGTGTGTCCTGCAGCAGGAAGTACACCCCGACTGCGACGCACGCGGCGATCAGTGCATTGAAATAGAACTTCGCGTGCCAGTCGTGAAACAGCATGACGCCGGCGAGCGCCAGGTTCGCCAGCAGCGCGCCGCCGATGTTGTGCGCGGTGTTCCAGACCGAGACCGTGAGGCCGCGCTCGCGCGTGCTGAACCAGTGCACCATGGTCTTGCCGCACGGCGGCCAGCCCATGCCCTGCACCCAGCCGTTCAGCACCTGGATGGCGGCGATGAGCAGCAGCGAGGCGTACGCGCCCGGGATGAGGCCGAAGGCCGCCATGATGGCGCTCGAGAGCAGCAGCCCGAGGGGCAGAAAGTACTTCGGGTTGCTGCGATCGGAGACCGAGCCCATGAGGAACTTCGACAGCCCGTAGGCGACCGAAAGCCCGGTGAGCGCGCTGCCGAGCTCCGCCTTGGTGAACCCGGGATGCGCGCGCAGCAGGTCGGGGATGGCGAGCGCCAGATTGTTGCGCACCAGGTAGTAGCCCGCGTAGCCGATAAAGATGCCGGCGAATACCCGGCGGCGCAGTTTCCGGTAGAGCGGATCGACCGCGGCAGCGGGCAGCGGCGCGGCGAACGGTGCCGGCTTGAGCGGGCCGATCATGCGTCCGTGGCGCGCAGCGCAGCGACCGTGCCGTTGCCGCACGGCCCCGGGGCGCGCCAAGATGGCGATGCATGGCGACCGGACGGCTTCAACCGGGTGATTCCGCGGGTCGCGCTCCCGGCGTCGACGAGCTCGCGCGCCGCGCGCTGCTCGCGTTCCTGCTGACCTTCATGGCCGCGCGCATCGTGGTGTTCCTGATTATGGCGCGCCGCATTCCCAACCTGTACCTGTTTCTGCGCGATACGCACGTCCACCATCTGAACTACGGCATATTCCTGCTCGCCGCCGTGGCCGCGTACCTGCTGTTCCGGGCGCCCAGCGGCGATCCCGCGCGGCGCGCGGCGCTCGCCTACGGCATCGCGATGGCGCTGACCTTCGACGAGTTCGGCATGTGGCTGCACCTCGGCGGCAGCTACTGGCAGCGGGCCAGCATCGACGCCGTGGTCGTGATCGCTGCCCTCCTCGCCTTCCTCGCCTACGCGCGCTCGATCGAGAAGTTCGAGACGCGCCACACGCGTGCCTTCATCGCGCTCGGCATCGTGCTGGTGATCTTCGGCGCAGTTCTCTACGACGCGTCCATCCACCTCGGGACAGTCGCAGGGCCGCGGCTGCGCGAGCTCGAGCTGGCCTCCTCGCCTTAGCGGCGCGCGCGGTGCCGGCCGCGCCTTGCGGGCCGGGGTCAGCGCACTCCCATCACCGTCGGCTTCACCAGGTAGAAGCCCACCGCGATCACGATGAGGTAGACGAGCAGCGCGATCGTCCAGCCGATGTTGTGGCGGATGACCTCACCCTCGCGCCGCACGTACTGGCTGGTCGACACGCCGACGCTGGCGGTCTGCGGAGCGACCGGCTTGCCGATCTCCGCGCCCACGGAGTTCAGGCTCGGCAGCAGCAGCGGCGGCATGCCGAGCTGGGCTCCGACCAGCGCCTGGAACTTGCCGAACATGGCATTGGTGGAGGTATTCGACCCCGAAAGCGCCACGCCGATGAAGCCGAGGATCGGCGCGACGATCACGAACGCCGTGCCGAGGGTCGAGAACCCCTTGGCGAGCGATGAGGCCATGCCGGAGAAGTTGAAGATGTAGGCGAGACCGAAAATGAAGACGCCGACCAGCAGCGCTCCCCACATCTGCCTGAAGGTGCGCGCGAACACCTCACCGACCTGCGCTCCCTTGAGCTTGCCCATACCGCCGAGCAGCGCAGCCACGACGATCCACGAGGCGAGAATCGCGGTGCCGCCGACATAGGGCGCGAACTTGAAGGCGGCGGTGATATGGGTCTTGATCTCCGGCGCCGCCGCCGTCACCTGCCGCGCGAACCAGGTGACCTTCGGCAGCGGCGACCACGGCCCGGTCCACGCCGCCACCACGATGAGCAGCACGGCGAACGGCATCCACGCCTGCAGAACCTGCCCGGTCGTGAGCCCGTGGGTGCTGGGCCTCGCCTGGGCGGCATCCAGCACCTTGCCGCCATACCCGAGGACCGTCTTCGGCTGCCACACCTTCAAGAGGATCAGCAGCACGATGAAGCACACGATCGAGCCGGTGACGTCCGGCAGATACGGTCCGAGATACACGGCCACCGGATACTGTCCGGCGATGTAGCCGAGGGAGCCGACGAGCGCGAGCGGCCAGGCGCCGAGCATGCCCTGCCTGCCCGAGACCAGGTACAGCAGCACCCACGGCGGCAGCAGCGCGAGCACCGCCACCACGCTGCCGATCGAGCCGGAGAGCGCGAGCAGGGGGTAGCTCGTGACCGCAGCAAGCGCGATCACCGGTGCGCCGAGCGCGCCAAAGGAGACCGGCGCGTTGTTGGCGATCGCCGCCACGCGGATCGCGTTCAGGTCCGAGATCCCGAGCGAGATCAGGATCGGCGCCACCACCGCCCAGGGGTAGCCGAAGCCGACCAGGCCCTCGAGCAGCGCGCCGAAGGCCCACGCGAAGAGGATCGTCTGCACGCGCACGTCCATGCTGCCCTGGGCGATCAGCCAGCGGCGGAAGTTCTCGAACACACCGGTCACGGCCAGCGTGTTGAACAGGATCAGTCCCCAGAAGGTGATCCAGTCGACGTTCCAGACGCCGGTGGCAGCGCCATAGAAATAGGCGCGCATACCGTCCGCGAACGGCATCCGCCACACCCACACCGCGAGCGCAAACGTCACGATCGAGCCGACGAGTGTCGCGAGCCATGCGGGCCAGCGCAGCACCGCGAGCAGGATCAGAAGGAGCACGACGGGAATCAGCGCCACCAGACAGGTGAGCCCGAGATTAGCCAGCGGATCAATCAGTTGCGTGAACATGTCCCCTCCCGGGTGGTGGGGCCGCGCATTCTTATTGGACCGGAGGACGCGCGATCCCCGCAGCGACTTTTTGCGCGCGTAAGGTAGCATGGGCACATTCGCGCCGCCCGCGGAGCCGCTACTCGTCGCCGCGAGCGCTCTTCCCGCCGCAACCGGGCGCCGGGCGGGTTGGAAAGCGATCTCGCGGCAGCGCATCATACGCGCCCGCGGGGAGGGGCAGGTGCAGGCCTACGACGGCGCGCAGGCGTGGCAGATCAACCCTTTCCAGGGGCGCAAGGACCCGGAGAAGCTCTCCGCCGACGATGCCAAGGGCCTGTCCGAGGATGCGACGGATTTCCTCGGCGCCCTGGTCGACTACCGGGCGAAGGGCTATACCCTCGACTATCTCGGCACCGAGGACGTCGACGGCACCGAGGCGCACAAGCTGCGCCTCACGCGGCCGAACGGCGATATCACCTACGTGTATCTGGACCCGGATCACTTTCTCGAGATCCGGGTGGTCAACCGCCGCATCGAGCATGGGGTGCCGAACGAGACCATCACCGATTACGGCGATTACGAGAAGGTGAACGGCGTCTATCTGCCGTTCGCCCAGGACTCCTGGCAGAAGGGCTCGACGGACCATCAGAAGGTCCAGTACGACAAAGCCGAGGCGAACGTCGCCGCTGATGCCGGCGAGTTCGGATTTCCGGCGCCGGGCGGCGCTCCGCCGTCCGCAGCCAAGTAAGCAGCGAAGGGAGAACAGTGATGCGATTCGGTTCCGCACTCTCCGCGTGCGCACTCTCTGCGTGCGCGCTGCTCGCGTGGACCGGCAGCGCCACGGCGCAATCTACCGCCCCGATAGCGCTCGATTCGGGCGTCGTCTCCGGGCTCGGCGCGCGCAACATCGGCTCGGCGGCCATGAGCGGGCGCATCTCCGCGCTCGCCGGCTACCGCGACCCGTCCGGCAAGGTGACGCTGTTCGTGGGCTCGGCGAGCGGCGGCGTCTGGAAATCGACCGACGGCGCCACGACCTTCAAGCCGGTATTCGACGAGCAGCCGGTGCAGTCGATCGGCGCGATCGCGGTCGACCCTTCCAACAGCAGGAACGTCTGGGTCGGCACCGGGGAGTCATGGACCCGTAACAGCGTCTCGATCGGCGACGGCGTCTACAAGTCGACCGACGGCGGCGAGACCTGGACACACGTGGGTCTGCCCGATTCCGAGCGCATCTCGAAGATCGTCGTCGACCCACGCAGCTCCGACACCGTGTACGCGTGCGTTCCCGGCAAGCTCTGGAGCGATTCCGCGGACCGGGGTCTGTACAAGACAGTCGACGGCGGCAAGAGCTGGCGGGTGATTCTCAAGGGCGCGAATCTCTCGACCGGTTGCGGCAGCGTCGCCATGCAGTCGGGCAACCCCGACGTGCTGCCGGGGAATCTGCGGCTCTGGAACTGAGGGGCGCGCGTAGCCGCGCGCGCGCCGGACGCCGGCCTCTCGAGCGCGCCGGCCATGCGGGACTCGCCCGCGGCTTCTGATCGCGCCGCGCTCCCGATACACTGCCACGCGTGGACTGCCTGCTCGAGACGCGCGCGCTGACCAAGGGGTTCAAGGGCTTCGTGGCCGTCAACGGGGTGGATCTCAAGGTACGGCGGGGTGAGATCCACGCGCTCATCGGTCCCAACGGCGCCGGCAAGACCACCTTCTTCAACCTGCTGACCAAGTTTCTGATCCCCGACCGCGGCCGGATTCTCTACGCAGGCGCAGACATCACGCTCGAGAAGCCCGCCGAGGTGGCGCGCCGCGGCATCGTGCGCTCGTTCCAGCTGTCGGCGGTGTTTCCGCACCTGACGGTGCTCGAGAACGTGCGCATCGCGCTGCAGCGCGCGCTCGGTACGCATTTCCACTTCTGGAAACCGGAATCGAGCCTCGCGGTGCTGCACGGCCGGGTCGCCGAGCTGCTGGAGGCGGTCGGCCTCGGTGCCTTTGCGCATTCGACCGCGGTCGAGCTGCCCTACGGTCGCAAGCGCGCGCTGGAGATCGCCACCACGCTCGCGATGGGCCCGACGCTCATGCTGCTCGATGAGCCGACCCAGGGCATGGGCCTGGAGGACGTCGAGCGGGTGACGGGCCTCATCAGGCAGGCGGCCGCCGAGCGCACCGTGCTCATGGTCGAGCACAACATGCAGGTGGTCGCGAAGATCGCCGACACCATCACGGTCCTGCAGCGCGGCCAGGTGATCGCCAGCGGCCGCTACGCCGAAGTGTCGCGCGATCCGCGCGTGATGGAGGCCTACATGGGCTCGGCGGACCTCGAGCTGCAGGGCCCGCGCGCATGAGCATTGCAGCCCTCGAGGTGCGCGGGCTGCACGCCTATTACGGCGAGTCCCACGTGCTGCAGGGCGTCGATTGTCGCGTGGATCACGGCGAGGTGGTGACGCTGCTCGGTCGCAACGGCGCCGGGCGCACGACGACACTGAAGGCGGTGCTCGGCCTCGTCGGCCGCCGCTCCGGCTCGGTGCTGATCAACGGCAGCGAAGCCGTCGGTCTGCCGACGCATCGGATCGCGCGCCTCGGGGTCGGCTACTGCCCGGAAGAGCGTGGCATCTATTCGAGCCTGTCGACGGAGGAGAACCTGCTGCTGCCGCCGCCGCTCGCCGGCGGCGGCATGCCGGTGGAGGAGCTCTACGGCATGTTCCCGAACCTCAGCGAGCGGCGCGCCAGCGGCGGCACGCATCTCTCGGGGGGCGAGCAGCAGATGCTGGCGCTGGCGCGGATCCTGCGCACCGGGGCGAAGCTGCTGCTCCTGGATGAGATCTCCGAAGGACTGGCGCCGGTGATCGTCCAGGCCCTGTCGCGCACCATCCAGAAGCTGCGCCAGCGCGGCTACACCATCGTCATGGTGGAACAGAACTTCCATTTCGCGGCACCATTGGCCGACCGCTTCTACGTCATAGAGAACGGCCGCATCGTCGACAGCTTCCGCGCCGCAGAGCTCAGCGGCAGGCTGACGATGCTGCACGAGTTTCTCGGAGTCTGACTTGCGGAACGCATGAAACACCAAGGAGAAGACCCATGAGATTCGCAACGTTGGCAACCGCCGCCCTGCTGGCAGGGCTGGCCCTCGCGCGCCCGTGCGCGGCGCCGGCCGCGGACGTCGTGATCGGCGACCTCGACGACATGTCCGGGGTGTACGCAGACGTCATGGGCGCGGGCGGAGTCGAGGCCGTGCGGATGGCGATCGCCGACTTCGGCAGCACGGTGCTCGGGCGGCCGATCCGGCTGCTCACCGCCGACCACCAGAACAAGCCGGACATCGGCGCCTCGAAGTTCCGCGAATGGGCCGACCAGGACGGCCTCAACATGCTGCTGGGCGGCTCGAACACCGGCGTCAACATCGCCATGGCGAAAGTCGCCGCGGTAAAGAAGGTGCCGCTCTTCAACATCGGCCCGGGCGGAGCCTCGCTCACCAACGAGGACTGCACCGCCTACTCGGTCCATTACGTCTACGACACCACCGCGCTCGCCAACGGCACCGCAACTGCCATCGTCAACGGCGGCGGCAAGACCTGGTTTTACGTCACCGCGGACTATGCCTTCGGTACGCAGCTGCAGGCAGCCGCCGAGAAGGTCGTGGAGGCGCGCGGCGGGAAGAACCTCGGGGCGGTCCGGGTGCCGCTCGGCGCCGCCGATTTCTCCTCGTTCCTGCTGCAGGCTCAGGCCTCGCATGCCCAGGTGCTCGGTCTCGCCAATGCCGGCACCGACTTCAGCAACTCGCTGAAAGCCGCCAACGAATTCGGCATCACGCGCACCATGAAGCCCGCGGCGCTGCTGGCCTTCCTCACCGACATCCACAGCCTGGGCCTTGCGACCGCGCAGGGGCTCTACCTCACCACGGGCTGGTACTGGGATCTGAACCCGGAGACGCGCGCCTTCGCGAGGCGCTACTTCGCGAAGACCCGCCGGGAGCCGACCATGGATCAGGCCGGTGCCTACTCGGCGACCCTTACCTACCTGCGGGCCGTCAAGGCGGCCGGCACGACCGATGCCGATAAGGTGATGGCGGAGCTCAAGCGCACCCGCATCAACGATATGTTCGCCCACGACGGCTACATTCGTGCGGACGGCGCCATGATCCACACGATGTACGTCATGCAGGTCAAGTCGCCGCAGGAATCGAAATACCCGTGGGACTACTACCGGCTGGTCCGCACGATGAGCGGCGAGGAAGCCTTTGGCCCGATCACCGGCCTGTGTCCGCTCGCACCGAAGAAATAGCCGTACCGCGGCTGCACCGCGCGCGCCCGCGCCGGGGGTGGCGCCGGTGCGCCGCGAGGCGCTGAGCGCGCAGACGCCGTGAGCCAGATTTTCGGCATCCCGGTCGCCGTAATCCTCGGCCAGCTGACGCTCGGCCTCGTGAACGGCTCGTTCTACGCCATGCTGAGCCTGGGACTCGCCGTGATCTTCGGTCTCATGCGCGTGGTCAACTTCGCCCACGGTGCCTTCTACACGCTCGGCGCGTTCGCCGCGCTCCTCGGGCTGCAGTGGCTCGGCGTCAGCTATTGGGTGGCGCTCATCTGCGCGCCGCTCGTGGTCGGAGCGCTCGGCGTCGTCGTCGAGCGGCTGCTGCTGCAGCGGCTCTACCGGCTCGACCCGCTGTACGGGCTGCTGCTGACCTTCGGGCTGGCGCTGATCGTCGAGGGCTCGCTCCACCAGGTGTTCGGCGCGACCGGGGAATC
>JASHTN010000174.1 GCA_030040525.1 Gammaproteobacteria bacterium
CCGCGGCCGACACGGGGATCGACACCCGCGGCCTTGACGAGCAGGTGCAGGGGCTGAAGAAGGACGTGGTCGATCTCAACAAGGAGCTGTTCATCCTGCAGGAAGAGCTGCTGTTTCCCGCCAATACCCAGGTGGCGGTGTTCCTGTCGGTGGATGTCGGGGACTTCTTCGCGCTCGACTCGGTGCAGCTGAAGATCGACAACAAGGAAGTCATCAACTACCTGTACACCCCGCGCGAGGTCGAGGCGCTGCTCAAAGGCGGCGTGCAGCGCCTGTATGTCGGCAACCTCAAGGTCGGCACGCACGAGCTGGTGGCGTTCTTCGACGGCAAGGGCCCGAACGACCGTCCCTACAAGCGCGGCGCCTCGATCAGGTTCGAGAAGGGTATCGGCGCGAAGTACCTGGAGCTGAAGATCGACGACCGGCAGCGAAAGCTCCAGCCGGAGTTCGAGATCAAGGACTGGGAGTAGCGTTGCGCACGCGTCTGCTGCTGCTCATTGTCGCGCTCGCCGCGGCGCTCGGCGCGGCGGCGCCGGCCGCCGCCCGGCGCCACGACCCGGAGAAGCTCCCGGAGACGCGCGTCCACGACCTGCACTACGGCGACGTACTCTTCTACTACTTCCAGAATCAGCCGGCCAGCGACTTCGAGGCACTGACCCGGCTGCTGGCCTACGAGCAGTGGCAGCGCATGCCGCACCACGCCGACGAGGCGGCGCTGCTCAAGGGCGGCCTCTACCTCGAGCTCGGCATGCACAACGAGGCCGGACGGCTGTTCGCGCAGCTGCTGACCAACGACGTGCCGACCGGGGTGCGCAACCGCGCCTGGTTCTACCTCGCGCAGGTCTGGTACGAGCGCGGCTACCTGGACCGGGCGGCGGATGCCCTGCAACGCATCAACGGGCGCATGTCAGCGGAGCTCGAGGCGCGCAAGGAGCTGCTGTTCGGCAACGTGCTGATTCACGAAGGAAGGCTCGACGAGGCGATCCGCCTGCTCTCCGCGTGGCGCGGCACCGACGCCTGGTCGGCGTACGCGCGCTTCAATCTCGGCGTTGCGCTCGTGCGCGACAAGCGCCTGAACGAAGCCGCGCCGTTGCTCACGCTCGTCGGCACCGTGCCGGCGCGCACCGAGGAGCAGCTGGCGCTGCGCGACCGCGCCAACCTCGCGCTCGGCTTCGCCTATCTGCAGGCCGGCGATCCGGCCGGTGCACGCCCGGCGCTCGAGCGCGTGCGCCTGAACGGTCCGTATTCCAACAAGGCGCTGCTCGGTACCGGCTGGGCGGACGCCGCCCTCGGGGATTACCAGCGGGCGCTCAACCCGTGGATGGAGCTGCGCAGCCGCGACGTGCTCGATGCGGCAGTGCAGGAGTCCTACCTCGCGGTGCCGTATGCCTTCAGCAAGCTGAACGCCAACGCCCAGTCGGTGCATTACTACGAGTCGGCGGTGCAGTCGTTCGACGCCGAGAACGACCGGCTCGATGCCGCGATCGCGCGCGTGCGTGCCGGCGGCATGCTGGACGAGGTGCTGGCGAAGGAGCGCACGGCGAGCGCCCCCGGCGGCTGGCTGCAGCAGCTGCGCGACCTGCCGCAGGCGCCGGAGTCGCGCTACCTGTACACCGTGCTCGCCGGCTACGACTTCCAGGACGGCCTCAACAACTACCGCGACCTGAAGTACCTGGGCGGGCTGCTCGGGCGCTGGGACGAGAGCATGGACGCGTTCCAGGACATGATCGGCACGCGCGAGCACGCCTATGCCGAGCGGCTGCCGCGGGTCGATGCACTGTTGGCTTCGAAGGCCGTCGCGCAGCTCGAGCAGCGTGACGTCGGGCTGACCGGCCGGCTGCACATCATCGAGTCGCAGCACGAGGTCGCCGCCCTCGGCACCAATGAGGAGCGCGACCAGTGGGCGCGCATCCAGCGCATCGAAGCGGCGCTCGCCGGCGCCCCCGATACGCCCGACAACGCTGATCTGCGCGAGCGGCTCGCGCTCGTCAAGGGGGTGCTCTACTACCGGCTCAACGATGCCTTCAACGCGCGGCTCTGGCAGGAGCACCGCTCGCTGCGCGACCTGGATCTCGCGCTGCACGAGGCGCAGAGCCGCTGGATCCGCGTCGAGCAGGCGCGCAAGAGCATGCCGCTCAACACCGGGGAGTTCGCCGCGCGCGCTGCCGCCCTCAAGGCGCGCATCGAGGAGCTGCAGACGCGCCTCGCGGCGCTCGAGGACAGGCAGCGCGAGTACCTGGCGCAGATCGCCATCCACGAGCTGCGCGAGGAGCAGGCGCGGCTCGCGGCCTACCAGGTGCAGGCGCGCTTCGCGCTCGCCACCATGTACGACCGCGCGGCCGCCGACAGCGGCCCGGCCGCGGCGCCAAGCAGCACCGCCAGCAGCACCAGCCCGCAGGCGCCCGCCCCTCTCACCGCGGCGTCTCCGGCGGCGGCGGCGTTTGCGTCCCGGGCTGCGACTGCGGCGCCGGCTGCGACTGTGGGGCGGCGCCGGCGGCGGCCCGGTCGTACATGGTGGCGAGGGCGAAGCGCGCCTGCACCTGGTACGCCGCGAGCCGCGACTGCTCGTCGCGCAACTCCTGGATGGCGATCTGCGCAAGGTAGTCGCGCTGCTTGTCCTCGAGGGCGGCGAGGCGCGTCTGCAGCTCCTCGATGCGCGCTTTGAGCGCGGCGGCGCGCGTGGCGAATTCGCCGGTGTTCAACGGCATGCTCTTGCGCGCCTGCTCGACGCGGATCCAGCGGCTGTGCGCCTCGCGCAGCGCGAGATCCAGGTCGCGCAGCGAGCGGTGCTCCTGCCAGAGCCGCGCGTTGAAGGCATCGTTCAGGCGGAAGTACAGCACGCCCTTGACGAGCGCCAGCCGCTCGCGCAGGTCGGCGTTGTCGGGCGTGTCGGGGGCGCCGCTGAGTGCCGCCTCGACACGCTGGATGCGCGCCCACTGGTCGCGCTCTTCGTCGGTGCCGAGCGCGCCGACGTCGTGCTGCGACTCGATGCTGTGCAGGCGGCCGCTGAGCTCGACGTCGCGCTGCTCGAGCGCGCCGACCGCATTCGAAGCCAGCAGCGCATCGACCCGCGGCAACCGCTCGGCGTAGGCATGCTCGCG
>JASHTN010000175.1 GCA_030040525.1 Gammaproteobacteria bacterium
TCAGGTTCGAAGCCTGATGCTCTATCCAACTGAGCTACGGGCGCGGTGAGCGGATTCTACTGCGGCTGGCCCGGCCGGATGGTTTCGCCCAGCCGGAACTGGCCGCCGTAGTACAGCCGCCCCTGGGGCGTGTCGCAGCCGAAATCCAGCGTCATGACCTTTTGGGCAGCCGCATCGAACTTCGCGCCGGAGGCGTCGGTGAAGTCGCCGACCCGAAGCTGCGCCGCTTCGGTGAGACCGGGCTTCACGCCGGCGATCTCGAGCGTATAGCCGGGCTCAGTCCCCTGTGCATTGAGATTGAACTGGCAGTTGCTCCAGGCAAAGTCGTCGCGATTCTCGATGCGGAACAGCAGCAGTGTGGCGCTGTAGCCGATCTCCGCGCTCAGCCCGCGGTCGCTACGTTGCGCCGGCGGCGACGGGCCTGTCGGAGCGGCGGGGGGCGGCTGAGCGGCAGCAGGCACCGCGCCATGCTGGCCGGAGCACCCCAGGAGAGCAGCGAGCGCAGCCGCGAGAAGCGCATGGCCCGCTGCGGGACTTCGGTTTGCGGCGGGAGGTCGGGACGTCATAGCTCTACCGTGCCGGTGAGACGCCAGAGCCTGCAATTGTACGTCGGCCGTTCACGGCTCGGTGCTCAGGGTACGCCCGTAGTTGCTCAGCAGTACCTGAATGCCGATGTAACCCAGGAAGTCGACCTGGGTCGCGGCAGGACCCGCGATGCTGCGGCCGGCCATGAATAGCAGAATGAACCCGCGGTGCAGCTTGTAGCGGCCGCCGACGTCGAGGGTGGTGAAATCGGGAGGCACCCCGCCCATGCCGTGATCGTTATACAGCTCCGCGTCGAGCTCCAGGCGTGGGCTGAAGGCATGGCCGGCGACAAAGCCGAGAATCCGCTCCTCGTTGCCGTGTCCGTGCCAGGGAAAGTAATAGCCGGCCTCGAAGTCGAGATCCACGGGGCCCACCGCTCGGGAAAACTCCAGCGGCAGGAGCAGCCGCGGGGCGACTTCAGCGATCCCCGTGCGCTGCGCATAGGCGGAGGCGCCCGTCTCGAACTGCGGAAAAGTCGAGATCTGCCAGCCGCCTGCACCCTGGTCGAAGAAGCGCCATTTGAGGCCCGGGAACGCGTTGCTCCAGGCGCTTGCGCTCGGACGACCGTCGGGGGTCTGCAGAACGTACGGGATTTCGTAGGTCAGCTGGATGCGATCGCCGAGTCCGTAGTTCAGGTCGATCTGTGGCAGCTGGTACGCAGCGGCAGCGCGCTGGGTGGTGGTCATCTCGCCAATGTTGATCTCCCAGTTCGCGTTGCCGGGCGTGCCGGGATCGTTGGTGATGTAGGGCGGGCCAGCCTGGGCGCGCGCTATGCGTGGCACTACCAGAGCCGGCACGCACAGACAGAAGAAAAGGAATATGAGCAGCCGGCGGGGCATCGGGAGTATGCGTATAGTTTACCCTGCAAAGTCTTTTCAGCCGATAGAGTGGCAAGCCCATGAGGAGACGCACGGGTGCGCACGCGTCGCGTGCCGGGACGGCACGGCGGCGCTGCCGCTGGGCGCAAACGCCTTACGCCGCCTACGTGCGCTATCACGACCGGGAATGGGGGCGGCCGGTGCACAACGACCGGCGGCTGTTCGAGATGCTGACACTAGAGGGCGCGCAGGCGGGATTGTCCTGGGCCACCATCCTGCACAAGCGCGCGGGCTATCGCCGCGCGTTCGCGCGCTTCGATCCGCGCAAAGTGGCGCGCTTCGACGCACGGCGGCGCGCGGCGCTCCGGCGCGACCCCGCCATCGTGCGCAACCGGCTGAAGATCGAGTCCACCGTGAGCAATGCGCGCGCATTCCTCGCGGTACAGCGCGAGTTCGGCTCGTTCGCCCGCTACCTCTGGTCGTTCGTCGGCGGGCAACCCGTCGTCAGACTGCGCCGCGGTCGCCCTCCGGGCCGGACCGCGCTCAGCGACCGGGTCTCGAGGGATCTCGTGCGCCGCGGCTTCAGATTCGTCGGCAGCACCATCGTCTACGCCTTTCTGCAGGCGGTCGGCGTGGTGAACGATCACTCGCCGGAGTGTTTCCGCGCTCCGCGGCGTGCCGCCCGCGCGGCAGCCTCGAGGCGGCTCCGGCGCAGCGCCTGAGGGGAAGTCTCAGGCCCGCAGCGCCGCACGCCAGTAGCCTTGCAACGCGGGCGCCTCTTAAGATAGCGGCCCCCTACCCCTGCTCAGGACCCTGCAAAATGAAAATGCTCCTCGCGATGGCGGCCGTGGCGATGCTCGCGGCAGGAGCCGCTTACGCCGACTGCCCCTACCCGGCGGCTCCCGACAAGATCCCCGACGGCGCGACCGCCACTCTCGACGAGATGCTCGCCGGGCAGAAGGCCGTCAACGCCTACAACAAAGCGGTCAACGACTACGTCGCCTGCATCGACAAGCAGCTCGATGACGAGATTGCGCAGCAGGGCGACAAGCTCAAGCCGCAGCAAAAGAGCGAGATGCAGAAGGTCGAGGCCCAGAAGCACAACGCTGCGATCGATCAGCTGCAGAGCATCGCCGACCGCTTCAACGAGCAGATCAAAGTCTACAAGGCCAGAAGCGACAAGAAGAGCTGAGTGCTGACGCCGGCCGAAGCCGATCTGCTGATCGGCGAGCGCCTGCGGTGCCAGCCGATCGAATCGCTGCCGCTCGCGCAGTGCGCCGGCAGCGTGCTGCGCGAGAACATCTACGCCGAGCGTGACCAGCCACCCTTCGATCGCGTGGCCATGGATGGCATTGCGTTCGATAGCCGCGCCGTAGCGGCTGGCGCACGCAGCCTGCACCTGCAGGGCACGCAGGCCGCAGGCGACCCGCCGTTGTCGCTCGCCTCGCCCACGGCCTGCATCGAGGTGATGACCGGCGCGGTGCTGCCGCTGGGTTGCGACTGCGTGGTGCCGGTCGAGGATCTTGAGGCTCCGCGCCCCGAGCAGCGGTTGCTGGCAGCAGGTGTGCGCGTCGCTCCCTGGCTCAACGTGCACCGGCGCGGCGCCGACAGCCGCCAGGGCGCGCTGCTGCTCGCCGCCGGCGTACGGCTGCGTGCCCCGGAGATCGCTATCGCGGCCTCCGCCGGCATGGCGCGCGTGCGGGTCAGCAGCCAGCCGATGCTGGCCGTCATCTCCACGGGCAACGAGCTCGTCGAGCCCGGCGAGCCGGTGCTCGACCACCAGGTGCGCCGCTCCAACGCCTACGCCATCGTGAGCGCGCTGCGCGAGCACGGCTTCCAGCGCGTCGCGGACGATCACATCCGGGACGAGGCCGGCATGCTGCGCGAGCGACTGCATTTTCACCTCGAGACGCACGACGTGCTGGTGCTCTCCGGCGGGGTGTCCGCGGGTCAGTTCGATCTGGTGCCGGGCGTGCTCGAGGAGCTCGGCGTGCGCGCAATCTTCCACCGGGTCGCGCAGCGTCCCGGCAAGCCGTTGTGGTTCGGGGTCGCGCCCTCGGGTGCGATGGTGTTCGGTCTGCCGGGCCGGCCGGTGTCCGCGCTCGTGTGTCTCAGTCGCTACGTGCTGCCGGCACTCGCTGCCAGCCTCGGACAGAAACCGCCGCCGCCGGAGCGCATCGCGCTCGGTGCCGCGGCCGACATCGAGGCGCCGCTCACGCACTTTCTGCCGGTGCGCACCGAGCAGGACGACTGGGGCCGGTCCTGGGCGCTGCCCGTTGCCACCAACAGCTCGGAGCATTTCACCGCGCTCGCGGGCACCGACGGCTTCGTGGAACTTCCGCCCGGCCCGAATGCCTACGGAAAGGGCTTCGTCACGCGGCTGTATCGCTGGTCCTGAGCCCGGCAGAGCCCGCAACGGCCCCCGCCGCGCTCACTCCCGCCCTCCACCCTGCCCCCATTTCGGCCGATAGCCACCACCCCCGGAGCGTGCGCATACTTCGCCTGCCATGCCTGCGCATGAAGTCGTCGTACCCCTGACCGCGCGGCCGCTGCCGCGCGATACGCTGGCGCGCCCGCTGCGCGACCTGCGCATCTCGGTGATGGACCGCTGCAACTTCCGCTGTCCCTACTGCATGCCACGCGAGACCTTCCACGAGAAGTACCGCTTCCTCGGCTCGCAGGAGCGGCTGTCGTTCGAGGAGATCGTGCGGCTGGCGCGGCTGTTCGTGCGACTCGGCGTGCGCAAGCTGCGCCTCACCGGCGGCGAGCCGCTGCTGCGCGCCAATCTCGCGGATCTCATCGGCGATCTGACCGCCATCCCGGGCGTCGACGACGTGGCACTCACCACCAACGGCGTGCTGCTCGCCAAGTACGCGAGCGAGCTCAAGGCCGCGGGCCTGAAGCGCATCACGGTGAGTCTGGACAGCCTCGACCCGCAGGTATTTGCGCGCATGAGCGGCGGCTTCGGCGGGGTCGACGAGGTGCTGGCCGGCATCGAGCACGCGCGCCGCGCCGGCCTCGCGCCCATCAAGATCAACGCGGTCGTGCAGCGCGGCGTGAACGATCACACCGTGCTCGAGCTGGTCGAGCACTTCCGCGGCACCGGGATCATCGTGCGCTTCATCGAGTACATGGACGTCGGCAACCGCAACCACTGGACCTCCGAGATGGTGGTGCCGTCGAAGGAGCTGGCGGCGCGCATCGATGCGCGCTGGCCGCTGACCTCGCTCGAGCCCGGCTATCGCGGTGAGGTGGCTAACCGCTACGCGTTCGCCGACGGCCGCGGCGAGCTCGGGTTCATCTCCTCGGTGTCGCAGCCGTTTTGCGGCGATTGCTCGCGGGTGCGGCTGTCGTCTGACGGTGTGGTCTACACCTGCCTGTTCGCAGCCCACGGCACGAGCCTGCGCGATGCCCTGCGTGGCGGCGCAAGCGACGAGGAGCTGCTCGAGGTGATCGTGGGCCTGTGGCACAGGCGCACCGACCGCTACAGCGAGCTGCGGGCGGGCCTGCGCGCGGCGCAGCGCGAGGAGCGCAAGGTCGAGATGTTCTACATCGGTGGCTGATGACCCGCGCCCGCCCGCCGCACGCTGCTCTCGCAGACATACCTCCTGGGGAGGCGCGCCTCTCGCACCTGGACGCGCGCCGGCGCCCGGCCATGGTGGACGTGGGCGGCAAGCAGGTGACGCACCGGGTGGCGGTCGCCGAGGCGCGAGTGCGGCTGCCGCGCAACGTGGCGCGCGCGCTGCGCGCGAGCGGCCACCGCACGGCGAAGGGCCCGGTGTTCGATACTGCGGTCCTCGCGGGCGTCATGGCGGCCAAGCGCACCCACGAGCTGATTCCCTTCTGCCACCCGCTCGGCGTCGAGAACTGTCAGATCGCGATCAGCCACCGGCAGGCGAGCGTCATCGTGGTGCGCTGCGAAGTCTCGGTGCATCACCGCACCGGCGTCGAGATGGAGGCACTCACCGGGGCCTGCGTCGCGGCGCTCACCATCTACGACATGTGCAAGGCGCTGTCGCACGACATCGAGATCGCGGGTGTGCGCCTGCTGGCCAAAGCCGGCGGCCGGCGCCCGTTCAGACGCGCCGCCGCGCGCAGCGCACCATGAGCGCACCGCTCCACGGCCTGGTGCTCGCCGGCGGCCGCAGCGCCCGCATGGGCCGCGACAAGGCGGCGCTCGCCGCCGCGGGCCGTACACAGCTCGAGCGCGCCATGGCACTGCTCGCCCCGCACGTCGAGCGCGCCTTCGTGTCGGTGCGCGCCGATCAGCGCTCCGACCCGCTGCGCGCCGGCTTCGCGCAGATCGTGGACCGGCACGAGAGTCTCGGCCCGATCGCCGGGCTTCTGGCCGCACAGGATGAGCACCCGGACCACGCGTGGCTCGTGCTGGCGTGCGATCTGCCTCTGCTGGATGCCGCGACGCTCGTGCACCTGCTGCGCCACCGCGCCTCCTCACGCGAAGCCACCGCCTACCGCTCCAGCCGTGACGGTCTGCCCGAGCCGCTGTGTGCGGTGTACGAGCCCTCGAGCCGGACACGGCTGGCCGCTTATGTCGCAGGCGGGCGCGACTGCCCGCGCAAGTTCCTGATCCAGGCGGACGTCGAGCTGCTCGATGAGCCCAATCCCCGTGCCCTCGACAATGCCAACACGCCCGAGGAGTATGCTGCCGCCATGGCTGCTCTCGACCCCGCTGCCGGCGCCACCAGCCGCAGGCTGAAGGTGCAGTACTACGCGCTGCTGCGCGAGCAGGCCGGCCGGCGCGAGGAAGCGCTGCTGAGCGGCGCGCTCACGGCCGAGGAGCTGTACGCGGAGCTCGCGCGGCGCTATCGCTTCTCGCTCGCATCCGGCGCGTTGCGCGTCGCCATCAACGGCGAGTTCGCCGCCTGGTCGACACCGCTCGCCGACGGCGACGCGGTCGTATTCATCCCGCCCGTGGCGGGCGGTTGAGCCGCGCCGTTCCGCGCATGCCGTTCCGGTTCAGCCGCACGCCGCTCGACCCCGCCGCGCTCCGCGTGGCGCTCGCCGATCCCGCCTGCGGCGGCTTTGCCGCCTTCGAGGGCTGGGTGCGCGACCACAACGAGGGCACGCCGGTGCGTCGCCTCGAGTACGAGGCCTTCGAGCCGCTCGCGGTGCGCGA
The DNA here is from genome assembly GCA_030040525.1 of Gammaproteobacteria bacterium. Lineage (GTDB taxonomy): Bacteria > Pseudomonadota > Gammaproteobacteria > Steroidobacterales > Steroidobacteraceae > 13-2-20CM-66-19. The sequence continues at coordinate 6,541 of JASHTN010000175.1, forward strand.
AGGCGAGCGGATCCTCGCCGAGGCCAGCGTGCGCTTCGGCGTGGCGCATGCGGCGTGCGTGCACCGCGTGGGCGAGCTCCCGGTCGGTGAGCTCGCGGTCTGGGTCGGAGTCAGCGCACCTCACCGGGACGAGGCATTCCGCGCGTGCCGCTACATCATCGACGAGGTGAAGCACCGCCTGCCGATCTGGAAGAAGGAGCACTACGCCAACGGTGATTCCGGCTGGGTGAACTGCGAGCGCTGCGCCGCGCCGCACGCGCATGAGGCGGCGCAGCCGCACGACGGGCGGCAGGCGCACGGCGTCTGAGGCTCAGGGCCGGATCTGGCCGCTGCCGCGCACCACGTACTTGTAGCTGGTGAGCTGCTCGACGCCGACCGGGCCGCGGGCATGGAACCGGTCGGTCGAGATGCCGATCTCCGCTCCCATGCCGAATTCGCCGCCGTCCGCGAACTGGGTGGAGGCGTTGTGCAGCACGATGGCGCTGTCGACCCGCTGCAGGAAGCGCTCCGCAGTCGCCTGATTCTCCGTGACGATCGACTCGGTATGGGCCGAGCCGTAGCGCGCAATGTGTGCGATCGCTGCGTCAACGTCAGCAACCACGCGCGCGGCGATGATCGCATCCAGGTACTCGGTGTACCAGTCGGTCTCGCTGGCCGGGCGCACGCGGGCGTCGACCTGCTGCACCGTCGCATCGCCGCGCACTTCGCAGCCGGCATCGAGCAGATCGCGCACGACGGGACCTAAGTGCGTGGCCACGCAGGCGCGGTCGACCAGCAACGTCTCCGCGGCGCCGCAGATGCCGGTGCGCCGCATCTTGGCATTCAGCGCGATGGCGCGCGCCATGCGTACGTCGGCATCGCGATCGATGTACACGTGGCAGTTGCCCTCCAGGTGTCCGATCACCGGCACGCGGGCCTCCTGCCGGACGCGTGCCACCAGCGTCTTGCCGCCGCGCGGCACGATGACATCCAGATACTCGCTCATCCCGGCGAGCATGTAGCCGACCGCGGCGCGCTCGGTGGTGGGCACGAGCTGGATGCACGCCGGCGGCAGCCCCGCGGCCTTGAGTCCCTCGTCCAGACAGGCGTGCAGCGCGGCATTGGAATGCCGGCTGTCGGAGCCGCCCCGCAGAATCACGGCATTGCCCGATTTCAGGCACAGCGCGCCGGCATCCAGCGTCACGTTCGGACGGCTCTCGTAGATCACGCCGATGACGCCGAGCGGCACCGCCACGCGCTCGATCCGCAGCCCGTTGGGACGCTGCCATTCCTCGAGCACCCGGCCGACGGGGTCGCCGAGCGCCGTGACCGCAGCCAAGCTCGCGGCGATCGCATCGAGACGTTGCGCGTCGAGCCGCAGCCGGTCGAGCCGCGGCGCGCTCGCGTGCGCGGCGCGCACCGCCGTCAGATCGCGCCCGTTCGCCTCGAGGATCGCGCGGCGGCGCGCGCGGAGCGCGGCCGCGGTCGCCTCGAGCGCCGCA
>JASHTN010000014.1 GCA_030040525.1 Gammaproteobacteria bacterium
CGCGCGCTGATCGTCGCGCCGACGCGCGAGCTCGCCGTGCAGATCCACCACGACGCGCTGGTCCTCGGCGCCCATACCGGCTTCACCCACATGGTGGTGTTCGGCGGCATCGACTACGACAAGCAGCGCCAGCAGCTTAGCCAGGGCTGCGACGTGCTGATCGGCACCCCGGGGCGCCTGATCGACTACTTCAAGCAACATGTGTTTGACATGTGGCACACCCAGGTGCTGGTGCTGGACGAGGCCGACCGCATGTTCGACCTGGGTTTCATCGCCGACATCCGCTACATCCTGCGGCGACTGCCGCATCCGGAGCGACGCCTGTCGATGCTGTTCTCCGCAACGCTCTCGCACCGCGTGCTCGAGCTCGCCTACGAGCACATGAACAACCCCGAGCTGGTGCGCATCGAGCCCGACAAGCTGACGGTCGACCAGGTGCGCCAGATCATGTACTACCCCGCCATGGAGGAGAAGGTGCCACTGCTCATCGGGCTGCTGCACCAGGCCGAGGCCGTGCGCACCATGGTGTTCGTCAACACCAGGCGCATGGCGGACAGGCTCGAGGGCATCCTCAAGGCGAATGGCTTCAAGGCGCAGGCGCTTTCGGGCGATGTGCCGCAGAGCAAGCGGCTGCGGTTCCTGCGGGACTTCCACGAGGGCAGGCTCGCGGTGTTGATTGCGACCGACGTCGCCTCGCGCGGGCTGCACATCCCCGAGGTCAGTCACGTGTTCAACTTCGACCTGCCGCAGGATGCCGCCGACTACGTGCACCGCATCGGCCGCACCGCGCGCGCCGGTGCCGAGGGCGATGCCATCAGCTTCGCCTGCGAGGAGTTCGCGGTCGCGCTGCCGGAGATCGAGGCCTATCTGGGACACAAGATCCCCTACGCCCCGATCACCCCGGACCTGCTGGCCGAGGGCGTGGTTGCGGGCAGCCCCCCGGCCCGCGTCCACCACCGGCCGCACGCCGGCGGCCGGCGTCACGGCGCGCCGCCGCACGGCGGCAGGGGCGCACGACGCGGCCGCGGCGCACACGGCCGGGACCGCTGATTGCAGGCGGGACTCCCCCCGCGGCCGGCGCCAGGCGCGCCAAGGGTTAGCCGTGGCACTTGGCGCCGCGCTCGGCTAAGCTTCACCCGGGGGACGGCCGCCGCCGGCAGCCCCAGCCGTCCGCAAGCCCATTTCCAGATCGTGGGCCACCTACCATGGCGGAAATTGAAGACAACGTCGACCGGGAGCTGTTTCGCAACATGGAGAAGCTGCGTCAGCTGCGCATCGAGCACCGGGATCTCGACGAGGTCATCTCGCGACTGACGCTCGACCTGCACGTGAACGAGCTGCAGTTGAAACGGCTCAAGAAACGCAAGCTCATGCTCAAGGACCAGATCGCGCGCCTGGAGAGCCAGCTGATCCCGGACCTGAATGCCTGATGGTCTGAGCGCCTGATGGATAGCGCCGACGGCCGCCTGCAGGGCGTGGTTTCGCGGCTGGCATCGCCCGCGCTACTGCTCGAGGTGGTGGCCGTGCTGATTGCGGCCGGCATCGCGGTGTTCATCGCCCGTGCCGCGCGCTCGTGGCGCCCGGCGGGGGCGGTCGCAGGCGCGGCGCGCCCGCCCGACGGGCTTGATCGCGTGCTCGAAGCCGCGGCACGCCTCGCGCCGCTGCTTGCAGCGCTCGCGGTGCTGCTCGCCGCACACGGCACCCTGGCCGCAGCCGGCAGCGACGCCTCGCTGGTCGACAGCGCGGTGCGGGTCACCGGCGCCTGGGTCGCGGTGCGGCTGGGCGTGTACGTCCTGGCGCAGCTTCTCGGGCCGGCCTCCTGGGTGCGCAGCCGCGAGCTCGGTATCACGGTCGTCCTGTCGGTCATCGTCGCGGTCGCGCTGCTCGGCTGGCTCGATGCGCTCGAAGCGGTCCTGAACCGCGTCAGCCTCGTGCCCGGCAAGACACAGTTCAGCCTCTGGGCGCTGCTCAAAGGCCTGGTGGTGGTCACGGCCTTCGTGGTCGTGACGAGCCTGATCGCGCGCGCCATCGAGCGCCACGTGATGCGGCTCGAGCAGCTGGCGGTGTCCACCAGGGTCGGCATCTCGAAATTCACCTATTTTCTGCTGGTGGGGCTCGGCGTGCTGCTCGGCATCAACGCTGCCGGCGTCGACGTCACGACCCTCAACGTGCTCACCGGCGCCATCGGCCTCGGACTCGGCTTCGGCCTGCAGTCGGTCGCCAGCAACTTCGTCAGCGGCTTCGTACTGCTCATGGACAAGTCCATCAAGCCGGGCGACGTCATCAGCTTCAGCGGCTCCTCCGGGGCCGCCAGCGGCAATTTCGGCTGGGTGCAGGAGCTGCGCGGCCGCTACGTCGTGGTGCGCGACCGCGACGGGGTGGACACGCTGGTGCCGAATCAGAACCTGATCACCAATGCGTTCATCAACTGGAGCTACTCCGACCAGCGCGTGCGCATCAAGCTGCCGGTGACGGTGAGCTACGAGGACGATCCGGAGGTCGCGTTGCGGCTGCTGCTCGAGGCCGCCGAGAACCATCCGCGCATCCTGCGCGATCCGGCGCCGGTATCGCGCCTGATCAGCTTCGACGACTACGGTATGCGCCTCGAGATCCGCTTCTGGATCGCCGATCCGGTGAACGGCGTGAACAACGTCCGCTCGGACGTGAACCGCGCGATCTGGCGGATCTTCCGCGCCCACGACGTGCACATCCCGGTGCCGCAGC
>JASHTN010000176.1 GCA_030040525.1 Gammaproteobacteria bacterium
CTTTGCGGCGCAGCTCGGCGCGGTTCGCGCCAGCGGCGGCCGGCCGCTGACGCGCGCGCAGCTTGCGAGACTCGAGTCGACGCCCGCGGTGCCCGTGCGCATGGTGTCAGCCGGCGTCGCCCACGGCGCGCCGGGCGCAAACCGCCCGGTGGCGGCGTTTGCGCAAGCCCGCCCGCTGCAGCCGGCGGCAGGTACCTCAGGCAGCGGTACGTTCAGCCTGATCGAGCGCGAGCACGCGCTCGAGACGAGAAGCCTGCCCACGGCGCCGGGCAGGACGAACTACAATCCGATCTACACCGAGTCGACCCCTGCCGAGCTCATCTCACAGGTGCGCAGCGAGCGGCCGCCGTCGACGCCGCAGCGCTCGTACGCTTCCGACGACCCAACGCACGCCCGCACCGCACCCATTTATCGGCCGCTGTACCCGGCGCCGAGCTCGATCTCGAGCGCGGAGCCTGAGGAGCGCGCGGTGAGCCACACGGACCGTGCACCCATACGCGCCGCACCGCAGCCGCAGAGCTCCTCGCGCTCGCTGCGCGAGGACTCCCCGCGTGCCGACCGCTCACGCGAGCGGATGACACGCTAGACAGAGGCGCAGACAGGCGGGCAAGCTCTGCCAATGCGGCGCCTCTTCGTCTCCAACGTGATGTCTCTCGATGGCTTCTTCGAGGGACCGAATGGGGAGTTCGACTGGCCGGTCGTCGAGGAGGAGTTCTTCGGCTATGCGCGCGAGATGCTGCGCAGCGTCGACACCATCCTCTTCGGCCGGCGGACCTATCTGATGATGGCCGCGTACTGGCCGGCCGCGCCGCGCGATGAGATTGCGGAGCAGATGAACAACTTCCGCAAGGTGGTGTTCTCGCGCACTCTCGAGCGGGCCGACTGGAACAATTCGGAGCTGCTGCGCGGTGATGCCGCGGAGGAAGTGGCCGAGCTCAAGCGCCAGAGCGGCCGAGACATGGTGATCCTGGGCAGCGCGAGCCTCGCCTCATCGCTCCTCGAGGCGAACCTGATCGACGAGTACCGCATCATCCTTGAGCCCGTCGTGCTCGGCAGCGGCAACCCGCTCTTCAAGTCGATCCGCGAGCGCATCAGGATGAGGCTCACCGGCACCCGGATGCTCGGCACGGGTGTCGTCGTGCTTTACTACCAGCGCGCCTGAGGACTACGGCGCCACGGGTGCGACCGCGCGCGCGGCCTGACCACAGGATGCGCCCTCACTCCGGGAGCTGGCGGTCGTCTTCTCCGATGCGCTCGAGTTGACCGAGCCGCGGACGCTCCTACGGTTGCTTTTTCGGTTTCTTCTCCGTCGGCTTCTGAGTCGGCGGTACCTGCACTGCAGGAAGCTTCCGGATGACCGCGGCGTGTAGGCGCGGTGAATCGAAAATGTCGATTCCGCGGCGCATCAACCGGCAGAGCAAAGTCCGGTCACAATATCGCCGAGTCGGAGATCTCAGGTCGCACGGCCGGTCTCGGAGTGCTCAACTGCCGGCGCACTTGACGAATATCGGCCCGCGGTCGCGACCCTTGCAGCAAGCCTCGCAGCCGATCGCGGCTCACTCCGCCTGATACTGCAACGCTTCGCGCTCGAGCTCGCGGCAGAACTCGCGCACTTCCTCACGCGTGCATACACCGCCCTCGAGCAGTGCCTGGAGCAGCGCTTCCAGGTGCACGCGCAGCGCTACGGCGAGAATGGTCGGCGGATAGGCGTCCAGTCCTGCCAGGAAGTCGTTGATCTTATCGAGGCACTCTTCCACCGATCCATCGGCAATAGTTGTGTCGGTGAACGACATGGGCGCACTCCCTTGAACGGCAGCTGAGTCGCACCATACACGAGTCGCGCACCGGCGAGAACGTGTCCCCAGCTGCTGCCGCTCTTTCTGCACAAACGGACACGCAAACGCGGTTCCAATGATTCACGCGGTTCGTACACTGTGCCCAGCTCGTGAAACCAACACCCCTCGAGGAGAGCCTGCGATGAACAGCTTTACCCTTACCGCGGTTGGCAATCTCGCGCGCAACCCAGAGCTCGTGTCCAAGGCCGACAAGAGCTACGCGCGCTTCTGCCTGGTTGGTAATGACTACGCTGGCAAGGACGAGGAGGGGGTTGCGCGCGAAGTGGTCACGAGCCTCTGGTTTGTAGCGTTCGGCGCTATGGGTGAGGCGATCGCGCGCAATGCCCGTAAAGGCGACCAGCTTATCGTGGACGCGCGAGTGCGCTCGAGCAACTGGACCGACGAGCAGGGCGAGAAGAAGTACGACCACTCCTTCATTGTGCAGGGATTCAGATTCGGGGCGCCAGGCAAGGCGAAGCGCGAAGAACGTGAAGCCCAGAAGAGCGAGGAATCGATGCGCGGTGCCTCGGTGCACGCCGTCAATGATGCCTGAGGCTCAAATCCGGCCAATACGGAGATTCACATGCAAGTTCATCGCAGTAATGACGGCAGGCCGCTGTCCGTTCTGACGGTTGTCGTGGCCGCGTCCCTGCCGATGCTCGCGCAGGCGCAGACTTCCCCATTCCTGACCGGCGCCACGGCGTTGCAGACCAATATTCTGGCGTGGCTTACACCAATTGCGGTCATTCTCATCATGGTGCTGGGCGCCATGGCGATGGCGAACCGAATGTCCTGGGGCTGGTGTATCGGAGCGATTCTAGGGATCGCGATTGCTTTCGGTGCACCGCAAATCGTTTCGTGGGTTCGCGGCATGTTCGGGGTATAAGCCCGTGGGAACTCGCAATGCGGGAGTGCTGGCCGAGCCGCTGTTCGTAGGGGCAACCAGGCCTCCAATGCGCTGGGGTGTGACGTATGCGGCGTTGCTTTTTAACCTCGTTTTCAGCATGTTCGACTCAATCCGCTCTGTGACCAGTTCTGCGGTCGGGTCATTGGAATACATTGCGCAGCAAAAGGCGGCACCTTTTTCCGTGCGCCGGTGGATTCAGAGCTCACAAGAATCCGCAGCACAATCCGTGCTGTTCATTCCATACCGGGCTGGACAGATCGCGGCGCTTCGCTCGATGGTCTCGGCCTGGATGCGCCTGGCGATCTTCGAGGCGATGACCTGCGGGGAAGGCGACCAGCGACTTTGGTTCGTGGTGGATGAACTGGATGCGCTGGGACAGATCGACGGGCTCAAGGATGCGCTGGCCCGGCTGCGAAAGTTCGGCGGCCGCTGCGTGCTGGGCTTTCAGTCCATCGCACAGGTGTCCTCGACCTACGGTAGTGGTGCCGCGCAAACGATCGTGGAGAACTGCGGGAACACGTTGATCCTGCGCTGCGCGGGCAGTGAGCACGGCGGCACATCGCAATTCGCCTCGCGCCTGATCGGCCAGCGGGAGGTGATCCGCACGGCATTCTCGAGGTCGCAGCACCCGGGCAACTCGCTGCCGACGGTCTCGCAATCGGAGAGTCGCATCGTAGAACCGGCTGTCATGGCCTCGGAAATCGAACAGCTTCCGGATCTTTCGGGTTATCTGCGCCTCGCGTCGATCCCGGACTGGATGCGGGTAACTCTGGGACGCGAGCGTGGCGCAGGCACTGCGTCTGAGCCCGGTCGCTGGGCGCGCGGTGCTTCGCGTCACGGCGGCGATAGGCGCGCCGTCAAAAGTCGCTCGGTTGAGGTACAGCGGGACGAATTCGAACTCGAGTAGGGTCATGGACGACAGCACGATGAAGCTTGGATTGTTGCTCGAGAGCGCTCAGGCGCATCAGACGCTCGCTGACTCGGTTCTGGAGAGACTCAAGGCTCACGTCTCTGAGCTCGAGGGTATCGCGCGGGATGAGATTCGTCACACGCTGCTTGATGAGCTGCACGCCCTGGGGGACGACGCGCGCCATGCCGGGGAGACGTTACGCGCCCTGCGGCATGCGGCCGATGTGCGTGTGACACTTTGGACGCTCGGTATGGCCGCGTTGTCCTGCACGGTGCCAATGGCAGTGGCCCGCTGGCTGCTACCTTCGCGCGGTGAGGTGGCCGAGCTGAGCGCCAGGCGCGATGAGCTCACGGCTAACGTGGCGCGGCTTACTCGGGAAGGCGGTCAGATTGAGCTGCGTCACTGCGGTGGTAACCAACGCCTATGCGTGCGCGTTGATCGCAAGGCCCCTGTGTATGGCGAAGCCGGTGATTTCCTGGTGGTCAAGGGGTACTGAAGGTAACTCGGTGAGTCTCATCGAAGGGTTGCAGTGGGTGCAGGCGACACAGCGCGGACCGTTGCTGATCGCAGCCCTCGGAGTAATGATGGTCGGTACCGCCCACCTGCTCCGTCGCGCACCGGGCGACACTCACAAACGCGGGGCCCGCGTCCTGGACGGCCGACGCGCACAGCGCAAAGCGAAGCGTCGCCGTCGCCGCTACGGTTACGCTCAGCTTCAGCTGGCTGGAGTGGAGATCTTACCGCGCGATGAGACCAGGCATTTCAAGCTGATCGGCACGACCGGCACCGGCAAATCGACCGCGATAGCAGGTTTGCTGGCCGCTGCCGTACACCGCGGAGATCGGGCGGTTATCGCGGATCCGGACGGCGGCTATCTCGCACGCCTCTACGATCGCCGCCGCGGCGACGCTGTGATCAACCCGTTCGAGACGGACTCGGTGAAATGGGATCCGTTCGCGGAGATTGAGCTGCCGTGGGACGTGGAGCAGCTGGCGAGCGGGTTGATTCCCGCTAGCGAGGATCCTTCCGGCCGGGAATGGCGCGGCTATGCTCGCACCTTCCTTTCGGCCGTCGTACGGCGCTGCCATGAACGCAGAGAGCGTGACTCGGCGGAGCTGTGGCGCCTGCTGACCCGCGCCAACTACGCGGAGTTGCGGCCCATCGTAGCCGGAACTCCTGCCCAGCCGTTTCTCGAACCCGAGAACACGCGCATGTTCGGTTCGATTCGCGCAGTGACGGGTTCGGCTGTTGCGGCGCTCGAGCATATTCAAACGCAACGCGGTCGCGGGTTTTCAGTGCGCAGATGGGTCGTCGGTGGGAGGGGAGTACTGTTCATGCCCTATAAAGCCTCGCAGATCGCTGCGCTGCGCTCGATCATCGCCGCCTGGATGCGCCTG
>JASHTN010000177.1 GCA_030040525.1 Gammaproteobacteria bacterium
AGCCCGAACCACGGCAGCAGGTACTGCCCATGCTCGAGGGCCTCGACCTGCCAGTCGGGCGAAAACCCGGTTGCCTGCACACCGATAGCCCAGGTCGCTGCGAGCGGCAAACGCCAGCCATCCGGTCCCTTCGGACTCATCGACGCCTCGCGCCGGATTGTCTCGATCGCCTGTTGTACGACGGTCGGCTCCGAGTCCGACGCATGAATCGGCAGCACGGCGAGCAAAAGGACGCAAGCGCCGGCGCAGATGCGCACACGGCCTACATCGCCGGGAGTCATGCAGACCTGAGCCCCGACCCGAGCCTCACGTGTCACCGAATTGTCGTACACGGGCCGTAGGCTAGCGGCGGGATATTGCAACTTCATCAACACCGACCGGAACCCCCGCCGGTTACGTAACTAGGTCAGCGCGAGTGGCGACTCAGGACCTGCCGGCGGCAGCCCGGCCGGACGTCAGTTGGCATTTTTCGCCCGTCGGATGGGCCGTACTCGCCGGCGCGCTCGCGCTTGCCTACGTGCCTTTCGCCAGCGTCCTCACCGGCCTCTTCGAGGTGTGGAATCGCGAGCCCGAGTACAGTCACGCAATCCTGATCCCCTTCCTCTCGCTGTTCCTGATCTGGCGGGAGCGCGCGGCGCTCGTGCAGACCCCCTTCAGGGGATCCTGGAGCGGCGTGTGCCTCACGCTGCTCGGGGTGCTGCTCTGGGGCGTGGCGGAGCTCAGCACCATCTACATCATCGCCCAGTACGCCTTCCTTGTCGTGCTCTACGGCCTGGTGCTCGCGCTCGCGGGCGGACAGGTGTTGCGCCGTCTGGCGATGCCGCTGCTGATGCTGGCCTTCGTGATCCCTCTGCCCGCATTCTTCGCTAACTCGCTGTCGCTGCGGCTGCAGCTGCTGTCGTCGGCGATCGGGGTCGATGTGATCCGCCTCTTCGGCATCAGCGTCTATCTCGACGGCAACGTGATCGACCTCGGCACCTACAAGCTGCAGGTGGCCGAAGCCTGCAACGGGCTGCGTTACCTGTACCCGCTCATGACGCTCGCCTTCGTCGTGGCCTACCTCCTGCGGACCACGCAGTGGAAGCGCCTGCTGGTGTTCCTCGCGAGCATTCCGATCGCCGTGCTCATGAACAGCCTGCGTATCGGCCTCATCGGTGTCACTGTCGAGTACTGGGGCGTGAGAATGGCCGAAGGCGTGCTGCACGACTTCGAGGGCTGGATGGTGTTCATGATCAGCATGTTCGTGCTGCTCATCCTCGCGGCCGTGCTCGTCAGGGTCGGCGAGCCTGGCGCGCGCCTGCGGACAGCGCTGATGCTGGATGCGGGACCTGCGCCGGCGCGCACGGCCGTCACGCGCCGGCGCCAGTTGCCGCGCCCATTTCTCGCGGCGACCGGGCTCGCCGCGCTTGCGACCGCACTCACCTTCGTCATGCCCGAGCGCACCGAGCTGCGCCCGGCGCGTCTGGGGTTTGCGGAGTTCCCGCTCCGTCTCGGCGACTGGCAGGGCGTGCGCAGCCCCCTCGACCCGGTGTATCGCGAGCAGCTGAAGCTCGATGACTACCTGCTCGTCGACTACCATGGCGCCGCGGACGATCCGGTGAACGTATGGATCGCCTACTACGACTCGCAGCGCAAGGGTCAGTCGACGCATTCGCCGCGCACCTGCCTGCCGGGCGGCGGCTGGGAATTCACGAGTCTCGAGACTCGCAGCCTCAAGATCCCGGGCGGCACGCTTCCGGTCAACCGCGGCGTGATCGTGCATGGGGCGGATCGGCAGCTCATGTACTACTGGTTCCAGCAGCGCGGCCGTGTGATCACCGACGAATACCTCGTCAAGTGGTACATCTTCTGGGATGCGCTCACGCGCAACCGCAGCGACGGCGCCCTGGTCCGTCTCCTGACTCCGTTGCCGCCCGGCGTGTCCGAGGCCGATGGGGATCGCGAGCTCAGCCGGTTTGCCGCGACGCTGTCCGCTCAGCTGCCGCGCTACGTTCCGGGCTAGCGGCGGCCTCGATCAGCAGCTGCCGCCAGCGTACGCAAGCGACCTTGAGCGTGTAGCGCTCTTCGAAGAGCGTGCGCGCCCGCGTCCCCATATGCGCGCGCTCCTCTGGATCGTCACGCAGTGCGCACAGTACCCGTGCGAGCTCTGCGCCGTCGCCGCAGCCCACGGCCACGCCAATGCCCCGCGCGCGGATCAACTGCGCCAGCTCCGCGTCCGGGTCGCCGATGAACACTACCGGACGTCCGGCGGCGAGAATCCCATAGAACTTGCTCGGCACGATCAGCCCTTCGAGCTGCGGCAGCAGCGTCACCAGGTGGACATCGCCCGCCGCGAGTGTGTCGGCGAGCGCCGCACGCGGCTGGTACGGCTCGAAGCGCACCTGCGTGAGCTCCGACTCGCGGGCACGCTGCTCGAGCCAGCGCATCTTGACGCCGCCGCCGGTCATGAGGAACGTCGTGGCAGGATCCTCGCGCAGCGCCTCGATCGCCGCGAGCAGCGTGGCGGCATCGTGCGCCCGCCCGAGATTGCCCGAGTACGCGACTACGAACCGATCGGCGAGCGAGAGTCGCCGACGCAGCACGCTGTCCGCAGGCGCGCGCGGTGTAACAGCGCTTTCATCTGCCCAGTTCTCGCCGATGCGTACCGCGGCCGCCGCCAGGCCGCGCGCGACCAGATAGTCGCGCATGCGCTCCCCGAGCACCACGTTGACACGCGCGTGACGCAGCGAGCGGTCACGCAGCGCTGCGAGCGCGCGCTCCAGGACGCGCGGCAGGGCTGTGCCGCCGATACGCGCGGCCACCTCCGGAAAGACGTCCTGCAGCCAGTTGACGCAGGCGATGCGCCGGCGCCCTGCCACGAACCAGCCGACGAGCGAGAGGAGCGGCGGATCGGTCTTCAGGACGAGCACGTCGTGGCGGCGCGCGAGCTCGAGGAGCGCCGCGGTCGCCGCCAGGTAGAACGTCAGATAATCGAGCGCGCGGCCGAGCAGCCGGTCGCGGCCGAAGCGCGCGCCCGCCACGCGCCGCACCGTGACGCCATGGATCAACTCCTGCGCGGGCAGCAGGGCGCGTGGGTCTTCATAGAGCTGGCGGCTGCAGAGGACCGCGACCTCGATGCCGGCGCGCGCCAGCGCCTCGGCGAGGTCGGTGAGCAACTGGCTGGTGGCCGAGAGGTCCGGCGCGTAGTAGCGGTTGACGAACAGCACGCGCAGCCGTGCGGGCGCATCGTGTGCGGACGACGAACGATTCAATCGACGACCACCAGGGAGCTTGTCGGCAGCGCCGCTGATCCGAGCGGGAGGAGTCCGCCTTCGCCCCGATCGCGCAGTACCTGGCGAATGATCTGCTGGTCGATTGAGCTGCACTGGTCGCCAAAGCCGTAGACCAGTGCAGTATCACAGATCTGGTTGATCAATCGCGGCACACCACGGGATTGCTCATGTATGAGCTCGCGGGCATCGGCGGCGATGAGGTCCATGTTGCCGCCGGCAATCGCCAGCCGGTGCCGGATGTAGGCATGCGTCTCGGCGTTCTGCAGCGGGCTGATGTGGTAGTCGATGGCGATACGCTGCGCGAACTGACGCATGCTCCGGTCCTTGAGTGTAATGCGCAGTTCCGGCTGCCCAACCAGGATGGTCTGCAGCAGCAATGTTTCGCCCGTGTTCACGTTCGAGAGTACCCGCAGCTCCTCGAGCGCGGCTGCGCTCAGGTTCTGCGCTTCATCCAGGATCAGCACAACACGGCGTCCAGCCTCGTGCTCGCGCTGCAGAAACTGGACGAACGCCTCGTAGAGATCGCTGGCGCCCGCGGGCGACATTGTCAATCCCAGCGACTGCAACACCCACGGAAGCAGCGGCCCCATGCCGCAGTGAATGTTGGTCAGCAGGCCTATTCTGAGGTCCCGCTCCACACGCCGCAGCACATATTGGATGACGGTCGTCTTGCCGCTGCCGACCTCGCCGGACACGAGCGCAAACCCTGCGCCGTGCTGCAGGGCGTAGTCGAGTAGTGTCAGCGCGAACCTGTGGGTACGTCCAAGGTAAAGAAACGCCGGATCGGGTGTCAGCGCAAACGGGCTGGTGCGCAGCCCGTAGAAGTTTTCATACATGGTCGTGTGCTCAGTACGCGCGCTGTTCGGACTCGGTCGAGTTGTTGAGGATCGTGCCGATCACGCGATCGCGACCCAGGAGCTCGAGCACGCGCTCGACGTCTTCCCGCCTGGTCTTGGATTCGGTCACGACCAGGATGAAGCCATCGATCAGCGGCGCAACCGTCAGTGCGTCGTCTCCCAGCAGCACCGGCGGCAAATCGATCAGCACCAGGCTCTCGGGGTCGGCAGCCTTGAACTCCTCGAGCAAAGCGCCGGCGCGTCCGGTGGCAAGCGTCTCGGAGCTGGCATCGAGCGGCGCTAGCGTCGGCGCGATGCACAGTCTCTCGATTCCCTCGATCTCGCACAGCACACTCTCCACGGGACGGTCACTGGTCAGCCAGGTCTCCAGCCCGCTGGACGGCGCGATGCCGAGCGTCTGAGCAACCGACGGGTGGCGCAGGTCGAAGTCGACCAGCGCCACGCGCTGATTAGGCTCTGCCGAGAGGCTCAGCGCCAGATTGACGGCTGTGAGAGTCTTGCCTTCACCGCTCACTGCGCTCACGATGCCGAACACACGCAGGCCGCCGCCACGCGCGCGCTGCAGCAACTGCGCGCGCAGCATGCGATATGCACGCGCTGCAACCCCCGATTCCTGCGGGAGCAGCACGCGACGCTTGCGCAATTCGCCGGGGTTGATCGTGTAGCACGCGAGCTCTGTCGGAGGAGCTTGCGGCTCCACACGGGCAGATCGTGCCGCCGGTGCCGCCGCCATGGCGACTGCCGCCTGCGCCGGCCGCTGCAGGCGCGAGATCTCGAGCGCGCGCTGGATTCTCTCCATGATCAGTACAACCCGTAGCGACGCACCAGCATGAACCAGAGCACGTCGAGTGGCTTGTAGAGGAAGTTAATGGCAGTCGCCGCGATCAGGAGCGCTGCCGCGCTGCCGAGCGCGAATAGCGCCCGCGCGCGCCAGGGCGAAGGCTCTACCGCCGAGGTGTCGATGTGCGGGATGATGGCGAGCGGCGCCGGCCCGGCGAGCAAGCGCGCCAGGTCGCGACGGTCGCGTATGGTATCGTCGAGCGACTCGTTCATGGCGCCCGCGCCGATGCCGAGCGCGATGCTCAACACGAGGCCGAGTATCAGGACCAGCGGCCGGTTGGGACTGACCGGCTCTTCGGGAACCAGCGGCGGCTCGATCAGAGTAAAGCGTTCGCCCTTGCGATCGGCCTCGAGGTTCTTCGAGACGGTTGCCTCCTGCTGCTTGGCGCGCAGCTCCTCGTACTTCGCCTTGGTGTTGTCGTAGTCGACCATCAGGTCGCGGTACTGCTTCTCGGTCTCCGGCTCCAGCGCGAGCTTGTGCGCATAGCTGTCCCGGTCGGCACGCAGGCGCGTCTCCTCAGCCGCGACGGCCGCCAGCTCATTGCGCGTGGCCGACAGCTGCGCCTCGATCTGGATATACGCCGGGTTGTCCGCATCCTGCGGCTTCATGACGCCGCTGCCCGCGGCGCCAGCGTCCGCAGCGCTCGCCTTGGCCGCCGCGGCAGCGGTGGCGTCGTCCAGATCCTTCTGCAGCGATACCACCTCTTTCTCGAGACGGATGCGGTCCGGATACTCCGGTCCGTAGCGCTGCTGCGCCGCGGCCAGCTGGGTTTTTGCATCCTCCAGGTTGCGGCGCAGGTCGTTGATGTCGGCCGTGTCGTGGCTCTGGCCCTCGAGACCGGCGATCTCGCGCGACAGGCGCTCGATATCCGGGTAGTGGGGGCCATAAAGCGCGCGGTCGGCAGCCAGCTCCGAGCGCGCCGCCTTCAGACGGTCGGTCGTCGAAAGGATCCGCTCGCCGGAATCAGAGAACACCGCCGAGTTGGGCTTCAACTGCGCGAGCTGCGCCTCGAGATACACCTGCTGCTGCTCAAGGGAGCTCCTGCGGGTCTCGTCCTTGTCGAGATCCTGCGAGGAGCGGTCGAGCAGTTGTTCGTTGAGCTGCTCAAGCTCCGGAAGCGACTGGAAGTGCTTGGCACGGAACGCCGCAATCTGCGTCTGCAGATCGGTCATGTGGTGGTTGACCCGATCGGCTTCGCCTTCGAGGAAGGTCGCGGCGTCCTGCGCGAGCTTGGTGCGCGTCTCGAGATTCTCGTTGAGAAAGAGCGTCGTCAGCTCATTGGCCACCTTGGCGGCCTGCTCGGGCGAGCGGCTCGAGTAAGCCACGGTGAACGCAATGTTCGCTTCCGTCGGCCGGCCGCTGCGCGGGTCGATGACATCGGCGCTGATCATCTTGATGTCGATGTCGTTGCGCATGCGCTTGATGAGCGCCTCGCGTGACTCGCGGTTGCGCTGCCGCGGATAGAGGTCGTAGCGACGGATGATGTCGAGCAGTGTCTGCGTCGTCATGACGCGCTGGCTGATGATCTGGACGCGCTCATCGGCATAGGAAGTCACCGTGGAGCGCACCAGCTCCGTCGGCATCTCCTGTTGCTCGATGAGGATCGTGGCCTTGGACTCAAAGACCGGCGGCAGGAACAGGGCAAGGAGCACGGTGATCGCCAGCCCCGCGCCGCCGGCGACCAGCATGACGCGCAGCCTGCGGCGCCCGATCGCCAGATACTCCGGCAGGCTCAGCCCGGCGGGCTCGATCTCGCTGGCGATGCTGCTCATGCGCGCCTACCGGGACACACTCTGCCCGTGGGGCGTCCAGATCATGCGCAGCTGCAGATTCCAGTCCTCCTCGGTCGTGACCGTCGCGCCCTGAAACCGGGTGGTGCTAGCCTGCATGCCTATCGTCCAGGTCTCGGTCTGCTGCCAGTTGAGCCCGAGGGTGAGCTGCGAATAGCTCCGGTCGAGGTACGGCAGATCGACGGTGATCAGACCCGGGATGCTGAACACGCTCGAATAGCGGTTGATGCTCAAGGCGAGACTGGCGGACAGCCGCTCTGACAGGTTGTGCTGCGCGCTGGCTTTGAGAACGTCCTGCTGCGTGATCTCATCGAACCCCACCGGAGCGACATTGCGCGATGCCGAGAGGCTCAGGCTTCCCGTCTCGCTGCTACGAGTGAGCGACAGATCGGCCAGCAGACCGTCGGACGTGAGTGACAGAAAGGTGGTCCGACTGACGCCCGCATCCGCGCTCAGCGTCGTGCGCTCGGAGAGCTGCCTCTTGAAGCCGACGACGAGTCCGTCGGTGCGCGAGGTGCCCGGCAGCCCCTGCTCCTCGAAGCCGGAGGCCGAGGCGGTTCCAAACAGGGCGAGAGTCTCGGAGTGCTGGACCTGCTCGGTCAGCGACAGGCTCAGACCCCGGTAATCCAGCAACGTCTCCGATGGCAACAGAGTGCTTTGGAAGGACACGTCCGTGGAGCTCGCCTGCACGATCAGGGCATAGGTCTCGGATTGCGCGTAAGTCCAGGAGGCGCCCGCATCCTCCTCGCGCCGCCGGGTACCGGGCTGCACGAGGCCCGTGGTCGGCAGCTCGGTCGTGAGCAGGCTCGAGTCGCTCAGCGTCGTAGTGAGGCCGAGCGTCGAGCGCCCCGTCAAGTAGTTGGCCGCACCCGTCAGCGAGGCGTCATTGGCTCCCTGGAACTCGGGCTCGTCGAAGCGCAGCAGCTGCACGTTCGGGTGCAGCGCCAGAGAAAACCGCTCGGTGGCGTACTGCAGCTGCAGATCAAGTGACATGCCCATCCCTTCGCTCGCCACGCCACCCGGCGCGAGGTAGCGATTCGAATCGTGATCGAGCCAGAAACCAAAAGTCGGCGCCCACGACCACTCCGCCGCCCGCACGGCCGGCGACGCCGCCAGCGCGCTGGCGAGTATCAACATGCCGGCCGATGCGGGACCCCATGGGTATTTCACGGTCGTATGTCAGGGAACGACCACCGTATCGCCGCTCTCCAACACGACGTTCTGCGCGAGGCTCCGACCGTGAATGACGTCCTCGTAGCGGAACCGCAGCATTCGCTCCTGGCCATTCTGACGACGCAAGATGACGATATCGTTGAGCGAGGCGAACGGCGTGGCGCCGCCGGCCATGGAGAGCGCCTGCATGACATCCACCGGCGTGCTGAACGGATAATCGCCGGGCTTGTTCACCCTGCCGATGACATAGATATGGTTGCCGCCGATCAGCTTGACGGCTACCGTCACGACCGGATCGGGGATGTAGGGCTTGAGGCGCTGCGCAAGGATCGTGCGCACGTCCTCGATGGTGCGTCCGGCCGCATCGACGTCGCCGACCAGCGGAAACGACAGCCCGCCGTCGGGACGGACCAGTGCCTCCGTGTCCAGGTCCTTTTCCTTCCACACGGAGATCGTCACGACGTCACCTGGCTGCAGGCGGTAATCGAGGCTGACGCCGGTCTTCTTGTTGTCCTGCCGGTCGCCCGGCGCGTGGTCGGCGCCCACCGCGGCCGGCGGCGCAGCCGCCAACAGGCAAAGCGATATGCCTAGCGCGGCGCGCCATCGAGTCATGGGGCTGGAATCCGTTGTCGGAGGTTTGTTAGCTCGATGTCATACTAGACGGCATACATGAAGCTTTCATTGCGCATCCAGTGCATCCATGTGAGATGCGCGCCGACTAGCGTCGCGAGCCCGCTCAGTAGCAGAACCAGCGCTCCCGGCAGCGGCACTTGTGCGCCCTGCGCGTAGAAATCGACCTGCACGGAATAAAGCCCGAGACCGAGCGCGCCGCCGGCATCACCGGCGACGTCGACGAAGTAGCTGCCGCCCCGGGCGATGCTCAGGGTGAGCTCGCCGGCGGATGCAACCCAGCCGAGCACGCTGCGCGCCGAGTCGAGTGAGAAGCTGAGACTGCTCAGCGCGTCGGGCCAGACGAGGTCCTCGAGCTGCACGGTGAGCATGCCGGGCCCCGGCGCCGTGATGTCGTAGACGTCCGACTGCTGGTTGATCACCAGAGTGGACTGGGCCAGCAGCACGTCCGGTGACAGTGTATCGGCCGCCGCATGTTCCGGCCCCGCCGTGAGCGCCAGTGCCAGGCTCGCAGCGGTCGCCGCTCCCAGCAAACGTTGGCGACTCCATTCAGCCATGGCGGCCGCCCAGCGCCGCCTGCAGGCCGTACAGCGCCACTCCGGCGACGCAGGCGAGCGCCGCGCAGGCCACTGCGATCAGGTAGACCGAGGCGCGCGCGCCGAGAAACGCCACGCCGCAGAGCACGCCCCAGGCGCGGCCCGTAGCGCGCTTCCAGGCGCTGGTGGCATCCGCCGCTTCGAAGCCCGTATGCGCGGCGCGCAGAGCGCCGGCGAGGTCTGCACTATTCATGGGTTCCTCCTGCCAGTGCGAATCTCAGTGGTGGCGGGACGTCGGGCTCGCCCGGCCCTGTCGGCACAACCCGCGGTACGGCTCGCAGACCGGCCTCTTCGGCGGCGTCCACCTCACCGCTCGCCCGATAGACGTACTTCTGATAGAGGTACTGCCGGATCGAGCTCGACACGTCCGAGCTCTGCAGCAGAGTGTCGTCGCCGTCCTGGAGCTCGCTCAGCTTCAGCGCCGCGTACGGCTCGCGGATCCCGGCGAGCGCGATCAGCGCCAGGTCCTCGCGCGAGACGCGCTTCTCCGGATCCACGTCGCTATTGATGATCGCGTCCAACCGCGCGGTATCGAGATCGAAGAACCGCAGGAACTCGACTCCTGCTTCGATCAGCACCGGCACCAGGTTCCGGCCGCGCGCCTCCGGCTCATAAAACGGCATCAGACGCGCCAGCATCGCCTTGATGGCGAA
>JASHTN010000178.1 GCA_030040525.1 Gammaproteobacteria bacterium
GTCGAAGGACTTGCGCAGCCAGTGATCGAGAGGCTCCGCGAGGCGAATCCCGTGGCGCGCCTCCGCCATGGTCGAGCTGCCCGCGAGCGTATGACAGGCGCGGTAGACCGCCTCCGGCAATACATGGGGCGCGGGCGCCGTGCGCTCGCGCGCAATCCAGGCGCGCACGTCAGCGACGTGCGTCGCGGTCTCGCGCGCATAGATCTCACGCAGCGCCGGATCGCTCACGGCCGCGCGACTCAAGCCCGCGGTCAGATCGTGCGCGCTGTGATCCTCCGCGTCGGCCGGTGCGGCACCGATCGGCCCGATCGGTGCCACCGGACTGCGACTCGTGCCGGACGGGCGCGCGGACGGCGCCGCTCCCTGGGGCGCCCCCGGGGTAGCGCGCAGCGATGACTCGCGCGCCAGCGTTCCCGTAGCGGTAGGTGACCCCGGCACCGCGCCTGCCGCAATCACGCCCGAGCTCTCGGGCGGCTCACGACCACTGGCGCAGGCGTGGGCGCGTGCCACGAGCTCGGACACATCGGTGCGTCCCGGATGCCCCTCCGCCAGCTCGGATACCAGCTGCGGCAGCACCTTGACCGCGCTGCGCAGGATCTCGAGCACCGTCGGGGAGCGCTGCAGCGTTCCGTCGATGAGGCGGTTGAGCACGTTCTCAACCGCCCAGGCGAACTCGCTCACCTGACGCGCATTGACCATGCGACCGCTGCCCTTGAGGGTGTGGAAGGAGCGTCGCATCGACAGCAGTGCATCGCCGTCGAGGGGGTTGCGGTCCCACACGGGCAAGAGCTGACGAATCTTCTCCACCTCCTCGTTCGCCTCCTCGACGAACAGGCGCACGAGGTCTGGATCGGGAGCGGTGACGGCGAGCGGTGAGCTCGGCGCGGCGGGCGGGAGCACCGGTGGCGCCGTGACGATCCGCTCGGCGGTCGGTGGCGGAATCCTGCGCGTGGCCGTTATATCTTCAGGCGCCTCGGCTGGCCGTGCTTGCGCTCCAAGCTCGGCCGACCCGGCCGACCCGGCCGACTCGGTGACCTCCGGGCGAGCGGCGGCAACGCCACTGACTGGCGAGACGGTCGGCAGGGCGCGTTCGGGAATCGCCGCCAGGGCGTCGATGCAACTGCGCGCGTTGTCGAGCATGTACCAGGGATCGCCGCGCCCGGCCTGCAGCGTCTCGATGTAGTACTCGACGCTCACGATGGCATCGGCGAGCCGGTCGAGGTACTCCGGTGCGAGCGAGGTACCACCCGGCTGCATCACGTGGCGCAGGTACTGCGACAGATCCTCCACGATCTCCACCGCGCGCGATTTGCCGAGCATCAGCAGCCCGGCCTTGATGCCGCGCATCAGCTCGGGCCAGTTGTCGAAGCCGGCCGTATCGAGTGTGCCGCCGACGTTCTGGGCGATGTATTCCTTCACGCGCGCGAGATTGACCACGCACTCGCGCAACACCGCGCTCTGCACCTGCTGGAAATCGTGGTCGGGCCCGGCGCCGTCGGGCTCGTCGGCGCGCTTGCGGGGCAGGATGAGGCCCACCAGCTGCTCGTCGAGATGGTCCTCGACGCTGATCAAGCTCGCGGCCACCTGCACCAGCTCGCCCTCCCCGCTCGGCTCATGACCGGTCACCATGGCCTCGAGCTGCTGGATGGCTTCCTGCACGCTGGCGCGCAGCTCGCCGATGCCGAGCACGCCGAGCGTGTCGCCAATCTTCCTCAGCAGCGTCACCTGCGGCGCCAGCTCCTCGGCCGCTCCGCCGCCGCGCCGCACGTAGATGTCCAGGACGTCTTTGACCTTGGACAGGTCCTCGCGGATCGCCGCGGCCACCGTCTGCATCAGCTTGATCGACGGCGCGGACAGGTTCTCGCGTTCCTGCTCGATCGATTCGTCGACCGGCAGCAGCTCGCCGAGACGGAAGGAGTTGCGGACCGCAGTGACACGCGGCCCGCTGCTGCTCGCGCGCGCGATGTAGTAGAGCAGGTTGTTCAGCAGCTCGACCGGGGGGTGCTGCGCGTAGCGCGTCTCGCCCTGCTCGTACAGGCGCTTGATCTCGCGGTCTGCCAGTCCCAGCAGCCGCTTGACCGAGATGCTGCCCTCCACCCCGTTCTCGCGCAGTGCCTCGATCAGAGCGCCGACCACCCACCACAGCTGGAACACCGGCTGCGCGGTGGCGCGCTGCTCGAGGTGGGCCGCGACCGTAGCCAGAATCTCGAGGTCATGCTCGGAACGCTCCGAGCGGATCCAGCCGATCAGCCCGGTCTGGAAACGCGAGCGCGAGCGCCGGGCCCACTGCGCGACCGACAGCTCCGGCTCACCCGGCCCCGGAGCTGCGGGCTGCGCCTGGCGGTCCGATTTGAGATTGAGCAGCAGCAGCGTGCCCTCGGACAGCAGCGCACTGCCACGCACCGCGCGCAGATCGTTCAGCAGCGGCAGCAGCACCAATGCGAGGTCGCGGCCGCCGGCGAGCACGCGCTCGAGGTAGCTCGGCAGCTGCACCATCGCGCGCATGAGCGCATCGAGCGCCTCAGCCTGGTTCTTGCGCTCAGCGCCCAGGCCGATGAGATACAGCGCCACCTGCTCCATCTCTTCGGCCAGCAGCGCCGCCCCGTAGATCTCGAGCAACCGCAGCACACCCTGGACCTGGTGCAGCTCGTGCCGACAGCGCTCGAGCAATGCCGGGTTCTGCGGTTGCTCGACGTGTGCCTCGAGCGCACTGCGTGCTTCAGCGAGCGCGACGTTGACCTCGCGCGCGACCGCGGACAGCGTTTGCGAGGCCAGTTCCGTCATAGGCTGAGTGGATTGAGTCGACCCGCCGGCTGGGGCGCCTCGTCAGGAGCCACCGAGTACCTTGACCTTCGGCTGTGAGAAAGCGGTGGTGCCGGGCTTGGCGCCGGCGGTGCCCGCCGCGCTGCCGGCCGCCGGTGCGCCCGCTGCCATGCCGGC
>JASHTN010000179.1 GCA_030040525.1 Gammaproteobacteria bacterium
CGCGGCGCTCCGTCCACGGATAAGGCGCGCGCGTCACCTTATCCTGCGCGAGCTCGACCGCCACGATCATGCCGCACTGGCGCACCTCGGCCACGTGCGGGTGCTCCTCGAGCGCGCGCGCACGCGCGCCCATGCGCGCGGCGAGGTCGCGATTTGCCTCCAGGGTGCGGTCGTCGCGGAAGATCGCCAGCGTGGCGCGGGCCGCGGCGCAGGCGAGCGGGTTGCCGGTAAAGCTGTGCGAGTGCAGGAAGGCGCGCTGCTTCACGTACTCGTCGTAGAACGCCGCGTAGACCGCCTCGGTCGTCATGACGACCGACAGCGGCAGGTAGCCGCCCGTCAGCCCCTTCGACAGGCACATGAAGTCCGGGCGGATGCCGGCCTGCTCGCAGGCGAACATCGTGCCGGTGCGTCCGAAGCCGACGGCGATCTCGTCGGCGATCAGGTGCACGCCGTGGCGGTCGCAGGCTTCGCGCAGCAGCGAGAGATACACCGGATGGTACATGCGCATGCCGCCTGCCGCTTGCACCAGGGGCTCGACGATCACCGCGCACGCCTCGTGCGCGTGCCGCTCGAGAGCAGCCTCCATGGCGGCGAACTTGCGCCGCGTGTGATCGGACCAGGCCTCCCCCGGCTCGCGCCCGAAGCAGTCCGGCGAGGGCACGGTGATCACGTCCATGAGCAGCGGCCGGTAGGTTTCCTTGTAGAGCTCGACGTTGCCGACCGCGAGCGCGCCGAGCGTCTCGCCGTGATAGCTGTTCGAGAGCGTGATGAAGCGGCGCTTGGCGGTGCGGCCGACGTTGCGCCAGTAGTGGAAGCTCATCTTTACCGCGATCTCGACCGCCGACGAGCCGTTGTCGGCATAGAAGCAGCGGCTGAGGCCGGCGGGCGCGATCTGCGCGAGCGCCTCCGACAGATCGATCACCGGCTCGTGCGTGAAGCCCGCGAGGATCACCTGTTCGAGGGACTCGAGCTGGGCGCGCACCGCGGCATTGATGCGCGGATTGGCGTGGCCGAAGAGATTGACCCACCAGGAGCTGACGGCATCGAGGTAACGCTTGCCGTCGTAGTCCTCGAGCCAGGCGCCGGCGCCGCGGCGGATCGGCACGGGCGGCAGCTGCTCGTGATCCTTCATCTGCGTGCAGGGGTGCCAGACGTGCGCGAGGTCGCGGGCGACCAGGGGCGCGTTGGCCGAGTCCGGTGAGCGGGCGGCAGTCTTGCCGGTGGCGGTCATCGGCGGTCAGTCATCGTCGTCCGGGCGCGCAGCGCCCGTGCGGCTGAGCGGATAGGGGCGGTCACCCATCAGACCCTGCCAGAGAATGCGGTTGTAGGCGCCGGCGTCGGCACTATCGCGGTGTACGAAGTCCATGCCACGCGTGCGCTGCGCCCACCAGCTCGCCGGGTGGGAGGGGTGCGCCACCCTGGCTCCCGCCCGCCCGGCCGGCAACGGCAGCCGCGTGGAGCGCAGCACGTCGGGAACGCTCGCGCGGAAGCTCCAGCGCTCCGTGCCGAGGTCGAACACCCGGGACATGGGCCCGATGTGGGCGTCGAAGATCCCGAGGTGCTCGAGCCCGAGGAGATCGGTCATGGTGCGGATCATGTTGACGGTGTTGTAGCGCTCGCTCACCACCGCCCCGTGCCTGACGTACGGACCGACGATGAAGGCGATGCTGCGATGGGCATCGACGTGGTCGGGCCCGTCCTGCGAGTCGTCCTCGACGATGAAGATCAGCGTATCGCGCGCGTAGCGGCTGCCGGCCACCGCTTCGACCAGCCGCCCGACCGCGTAGTCGTTGTCCGCCACCTGCGTTTCCGGGGTGTCGACGCCGTCGATCGCTCCCGGATCGCCGCCGCTCGTGTGGTCCATCATGAGGTATACGAGGCTGAGCGCCGGCAGATCCCCGCGCTGCTGGTAGCCGGCGAACTCACGCTCCCACTCGGCCTCGCGATAGAAGTCCGGGTAGTTGGTGTCGAAGCCGCGAAAGTACGGATCGGTGAGCGACAGCAGCTCCGGATGCGCCGCATACGCCATGCGCACGTGATGCTCGGCCGGCTGGCGCTCGAGCGGAGTGGCGATTGCGCCCCAGGCGGGATCGTAGAGAGTCTGGTCGACCTCGAAGCCGTAGTTGCGCACCGTCAGATGGGCGCGCAGCGCCGCGTTCCACAGGTAGCCCTGCTCGATCTCGCCCGGCTCGGGGCCGTCGGGCGCGCCGACGTTGCGCGTGCCCGGCAGCAGATCGGGGTCCGCGGGTATCGCGGGGTCGGCCGCCCGGCGCGCCGCACCCGTGAGGCCGCTGTTGATGAACCGGTTCACGCCCTGCCAGTCATAGGAGCCGCCGCGTCCGACCTCGGAGTAGTTCATCGGGACGTTCTTCGAGCCGATGTCGGTCACCCGCGCCGCCATGCTCCACGCCCAGCCGTCGCCGCTCACGTCCCCGGGATCGTAGAAATTGTCGAGATCGACGAACTCGCGCGCCAGCCGGTGCTGGTTCGGCGTGATGGCGCGCGGGAACTCCGCCAGAGCCGGGTCGCCGTTGCCTTCGCCGAGATCGCCCAGCATCTGGTCGTACGTGCGGTTCTCCTTGACGATGTAGATGACGTGGCGGATCCGGGCATGCAGCGCCCGCATCAGCTCCCGATCGGCCGCGTCGGGCGAGCCGTCCCAGAGGTTGTTGCGCGCGACCTGGCGGGTGAGCGCGGCGAGCGCCGCGGGCGGGGGCAGCGGCACGGTCAGCAGGCCCGCCTTCTCCAGGTTGAGCACGTAGGTATCCGGCGTCGGCTCCTTGCGGGCCGAAGCCGCCGCCAGGCAGGAGGCCGCGAGTCCGTAGCAATTGCCCGGGTTGGGACCGGCGGGACTGCGCGCATTGATGACATAGAGCGTGCGCCCGTCGCGGGCCACGCCTACGTCCTGCGGGGTCCAGCCGGTCGGAATCAGGGCCGTGACCGCCGCGGCGCGCGCGGCCGTGGCGCGCCCGAGTGCGAGGCCGGACACGTCGATCACGGCGAGTGCGTTGGTGCCGCGATCGGTGACATACAGAGTACGCTCGTCGGGCGAGAGTGCCAGGCCGTCCGGGGATGCGCCATGGTAGTCAGGCGCGGCGAGCATCCCTTCGGGCGCGACGGTGCTGACGGTCGCCACAACCTTCTGCTGGCGCGTATCGATCGCCGCGACGACGTCCTCGAGGTCGCAGGCGACGTAGAGCAGCGTCTGCGCTCGGTTCAGCATCATCTTGTTGGGAGCGCCCGGGACCGCGATGCGCAGCCTGACGCGCGGGCGGGGAGCCGACAGGTCGACCGCGACGACCTCGCGGTCGCGGACGCTGGAGACATAGGCCGTGTCGCCGCGGGCGATCTGCACCCAGTAGGGATATTCGCCTCCGGGCGTGCCGCTCCCACCGCCGCTCTTGCCGGGGCGCAGGTCGAGCTCGGCCGCCACCTTGCCGGCGGCAAGGTCGAGCACCGTGATGGAGTCATTGTACTGGTTTGCGACCACCAGCCGGCGGCCGTCGGGCGTCACGGCGAGACCGGCCGCGAACGGCTTGACGATGAAGGAGGCGAGCGAGGCGGCATGCTTGCGGCGGTTCACGGCGCTCTGGAGGCGTGAGGCGCGCTCGACGTTCAATACGCCGTTGGCACGCCCGTGGTGACCGAGGGCGAGCGGCGAGCCCGACGTCTCACGCCATGACCCGTCCGTGAGGGCATAGACGTGTACGTCGTCGTCGACTCCGCCCGAGACGTAGAAGCGCGTTCCGTCCGGAGCGAAGGCGATTCCCGAGTTGGTGTTGTGGAGCTGGATCACCTGCCGCAGCACGGGCGCCGCCGCGGTGACGTTGTACACGAACACGTACTGATTCGAGCCGGCCGGGTCCGGCTTGTAGTACGACGGCCCGTTGGTGTCGTAGCCACTCGTCAACACCAGCATCGTGGTGCGATCGGGGCTGAGCACGAGGCTCACCGCGCCATCGGCGGTGAACCCCGGGTAGCGCGCGACGCCCGGGTCGAGTGCCGTCAGGGTCGAGCCGGCGGCGGCGGTGGGCGTCACGACCTGCCCGGTGGGAAGCGCGACGCCTTGAGTCTCGCGGGCCGGTGCGCCGGCGATCGTGGCGGACAGGAGAAGCGTGGCGCAGGCGAGCGGCGCGGGCGCGAGCAGGTCCGCCGGCCGCAGGCCTCTCTCGAGTCGCACGATCATCGTCCCCCGTTGCGCCGCCCGGCCGGCTCAGCCAACCTACCGCGATGCAAACGGCACCTGCAACTGCAGGGCTCAGGATCGATGCCGCCACCGGGCTGCTCGCCGGGGTCAGGCAGGTGCTCTCGCCGCACTACGATGCGCGGCCCGCGGGCATGCTGCCGGAGCTCGTGGTCGTGCACGGCATCAGCCTGCCGCCCGGAGAGTTCGGCGGCCCTTGGATCGATCGGCTGTTCACCGGCTCGCTGCCGCCGGAGGGGCATCCTTACTTCAGGGAGATCGCAGGGCTGAGGGCCTCCGCGCATGCGTTGATCCGGCGGGACGGACAGATCGTGCAGTACGTGCCGTTCGGCGAGCGCGCCTGGCATGCGGGCAAGTCCGAGTACCGGGGACGCAGCGCCTGCAACGACTTCTCGGTCGGCATAGAGCTCGAAGGCACCGACGACACGCCGTACACCGATTCGCAGTACCTCGCGCTCGCGGCGCTCGTGAGCGCGCTGCTGGCGACCTACCCCTCGTTGTCGACCGAGCACATGGTTGGGCACAGCGACATCGCGCCGGGGCGTAAGACCGACCCGGGACCGGCATTCGACTGGGCGCGTTTTCGCGCGTTGCTGGGCTCAGCCTGACTTGTTGCGCTCGGGCTTGCCGCGCACGTGGCGCCAGAGCACCTCCGTGCCCCGCTCGTGGCGCGCCAGCACCCGCGCCAGGACGAACAGCAGGTCCGAGAGCCGATTGAGATACTGCGTCACTTCCGGGGCAACGCGCTCGGCCTTGGCGAGCGTCCAGACCCGCCGCTCGGCGCGCCGCGCCACGGTGCGCGCCAGATGACAGGCGGCCGCGGCCGGTCCGCCGCCCGGCAGGATGAACTCCTTCAACGGGGGCAGCGCCTCATTGAATCCGTCGAGAGCCTGCTCGAGTCGCGCGACCCGCTCGGCGGTCATCACCCGGTGGCCGGGAATGCACAGCTCACTCCCGAGATCGAAGAGCTCGTGCTGCACCTCGGTGAGCCGATCCGCGACGGCCGCCGGCAGGTCGGGCACGGCCAGCAGCACACCGATCACGCTGTTGAGCTCGTCGACCGTGCCGTAAGCCTCGACGCGCGCGCTGTCCTTCGGCACACGGCTGCCGTCGCCGAGGCCGGTCGTGCCGCCATCGCCGGTGCGCGTGTAGATCTTGCTCAGCCGATTTCCCATGGTCGTATCCTAAGCGCATCCCATGACGCGGGGACATCTTTGTCGGTGCCCATGGAGCGGACAGGCGGATCTGCGGCACGGCGCGTGGCCTGCGTCAGCATGCTGCTGTACGCGCTTGCCCTCGCCAGCGAGGTGTTGCCGGGCTGGCGCGGCTGGGGCGTGCTGCTCTGCGGATGGCGCGAGGGCCTGATGCCGCGCGCCGACCCGCGGCTGGCCTTCGGCTGGCTGGCCAATCCGCTGCTCTGGGCATCCTGGGTGTTGGTCTTCAGGTCCGCTTACGGCACGGCGGCCGTGCTCGCGGCGCTGGCCACACTGCTCGGCGGCGGCGTGCATTTCGGCACCCGCATCGTCGCGAGCGCGGGCGCTGCGCCACTGCCGCGGCTCGGCCCGGGTTACTGGCTGTGGGCGGGGGGTCTTGCCGTGGCGCTGCTCGCCGCCCTGACCGGTGCCGGGCAGCGGGCGCTCGCCGGCCGGCGGACGTAGACGGTCATGGCATCGAAGGAGCTCAAGGCGGCACTCGAGGCGGCACACGCGGCCGCCGGGGTGATCAATGCCTTCTACCGCCACCAACCGAGGGTGCGCACCAAGCCGGACCAATCCCCGGTGACCGAAGCGGACGAGCGCGCCGAGGAAGTGATCCGCGCAGCGCTGCAGCGTCACTTTCCGGGTTACGGGTTCTACGGCGAGGAGACCGGGCGGCACGCGATGGGCGCAGAGAGCATCTGGCTGGTGGATCCGATCGATGGCACCAAGTCGTTCGTGCGCGAGCTGCCGTTCTTTTCCACGCAGATTGCGCTGCTGCGCGCCGGCGAGCTGGTGCTCGGCGTCTCGAACGCCAGTGCTTATGGCGAGCTTGCCTGGGCCGAGAAGGGCAGCGGGGCTTTCCTCAACGAGCAGCCGGTGCGGGCGAGCCGCGTCAGCGAGCTCAAGGAGGCGTTCGTCTCCACCGGCAACATGAAGTCCCTGGCCCGCGGCCGGCTCTGGGAGCGCTTCGGTGCCCTGGTGCGCGGCGTCGGCCGCGTGCGCGGCTACGGCGACTTCCTGCACTACCACCTGTTGATGCGCGGCGCGCTGGACGTCGTAATCGAATCCGACGTCAACATCCTCGACATCGCCGCGCTCAGCGTGCTGGTGCGGGAAGCCGGCGGCACCTTCACCGATCTCGACGGCGCACCCGTCGGGATGCAGACCACGAGCGTGCTGGCCGCCAACGCGGCGCTGCACCCGCAGGTGCTGGCGGCGCTCAAGCGCTGACGAATACCCGCCGGCCGTCCTGAGTGAGCTCGATGATCGGGGCGTGATAGAGCTCGCTCAGCGCGGCCGCAGTCAGCGCCGAGCTCACCGGACCCGTCGACCAGCGCCCGTCGCCGTAGAGCAGCAGCACCCGGTCGGCGAAGCGGGCGGCGAGCGTCGGGTCGTGCAACGTCGTGACGACGGTGCGGCCGGCGCGGGCGAGCTCGCGGAACAGACCCAGAACCACCAGCTGGTGGTGGGGATCGAGGTGATTGGTGGGCTCATCCAGCAGGAAGATATCCGGCTGCTGGGCGAGGAGCGCTGCGACCGCGACGCGCCGCTGCTCCCCGCCGGAGAGTGTGTCGGTGCGGCGCGCGGCGCAGCCCCGCAGGTCGACGGCAGCGAGCGCATCGAGTGCCAGCCGCTCGTCTGCGGCCGTCTCCCACTGCCACAGCGCGAGGTGCGGGTGGCGCCCGATCAGCACGGTCTCCAGCGCGGTAGTGACGAAGCCATCCTCGAGATCCTGGGGCAGCAAGCCCAGCCGCCGCGCCAGCGCGCGGCGCTTGAGCTGCGCGAGCGGCCGTCCGTCGAGCTGCACCTCGCCGCCGGCAGGCGCGCGCAGGCCCGCGAGCGTATGCAGCGTGAGCGTCTTGCCCGAGCCATTGCGCCCGAGGATGGTGAGCAGCTCGCCGGGAGCGAAGCCGATCGACAGCTCGCGCACCAGCTCGCGCGCGCCGGCGCCCACGCTGACCGCACGCGCTGCGAGTCCGGGAGCGATGCGCTTGCCGTCCCGGACGGGCGCGTCTAGCGGCGCGTCCACCGGATCTCCCGTGCGGTCCCGGGACCGACCACGACGCTCGCGAGGCCCGGCGGCATGTCGAACTGCTGCGCCGACAGCGCGCGCCTGCCCGCCATGATCTCCGCTTCGGCCTGCGGGTAGCGCGGCTTGCGGTCGGGCTCCGCGTAGCCCGCCGGATAGAGCGGCGCACCGGTGGCGAGATCGTACTTGTCGCTCGCGCCGACCGTGTGCAGCAGCTCGTGCGCGATCACGATGTCGTTGGCGCCGGCCATGCCGGCGACGGCAAACGCGTGCACGACGCCCACCAGGCCCTTCTGCAGGCCGTGCGAATCGGGCACCGTCGAGAGGGTCGCCGGATCGTGGTACAGCACGAACAGCCGGATGCGCGCCGGCACGCGCCCGGGCACCTCGGCGACGCGCCAGGCGAACCAGCGCAGCTTGAGACTCCACCATGCAACGCCGATGGGCCCGGAACCGGGGTCGAGCGCGGGCGGCAGAGCCTCGCCTTGCGGGTAGAGCTCGATGTGCACGGGCTCGTCCAGTGTCACTCCGTAGCGGTGAGCTTCGCGGGCAAAGAAGCTCTCGATGGGCGCGAAGTCTTTCACCGACAGCGCGTCGATGTACTGCTGCGCGGTGGCGGTGCCGTCGGCGTTCAGCGGGTAGATACCGACCCAGAGCGGCTCACGCCAGCTCTGGGTCTGGACGCGATCGAGCCACTCGTGCACCGCCACCGCGCCGAGCAGCAGCAGCAGCAACCCGATGCGGATGGTTTTCCACACGCGGCTTCAGGTCTTCGCTTCAGGTCTTCAGTGCGTCACGGCTGCAGCCGGGTGACCGACCACGGGCCGGTCGTGAAGGCATCGCCGGCCCCCGGCGTGAGCGAGCGGGTCCAGCGTGCGCGGTCGTGGATGCGCGCCTCGCCCTCGACCCACAGCTCCACCGCATCCGCCCACAGCCGGTAGCCGCCCCAGTGGGGCGGGCGGGGGATGGGGACCTCGAGCTCATTATCCGCCGGCGCCGTTCCCGGCACCGGCACGCCGAAGCGCCGTGCGGCGGCTGCTACTGCGCTTTCCAGCGCTGCGCGGCTTGCCACCGGCTCGCTCTGCGCGCTGGCCCACGCCCCGATGCGCCTGTCCCATGAGCGTGAAGCGAAGTAGGCATCGCTGTCGGCGGCGGGGGAGGTGACCACCAGACCCTCGAGGCGCACCTGGCGGTGCAGCGCGTCCCAGTGAATCACCGCCGCCGCACGGGGGTTTTCCTCGAGCTGGCGCCCCTTGCTCGAGAGGTAGTTGGTGTAGAAGACCAGGTAGCCCGGCTGCGGCACGATGTCCTTGCACAGCACCACGCGCGCCGACGGCCGGCCGTCACGCGTGCTGGTGGCGAGCACCATGGAATTGGCATTCGGCTGGCGCCGGGCGGCCCACGCCTGGTCCATCCACCGGCTCACGACTGCCAGCGGCTCGCCGGGCAGGGGATCGGGGAGGAGCTCCATGTGCTCGGTCACGGTGTCGTGGATGGTAGAAGGCGCAAACTGCACGCCAGGGCGCTTGAACGGGATTCCCCCGGGGGGACGCATGATACCGCTGCGGCATATCGTCGGGCGCATCCTCAGGTGGGCCGGAATCGGTGTCGGGAGCCTCATCCTCCTCGCCGTCATCCTCTTCGCCAGCGCGTACGCCATCAACACGCGCGATGAGCCGCTGGCCCCCAGGACGCTCGCGCTTCTCCAACCGCCCCCCAACCCCTACCGGCCCGAAGAGAATCTGTACATCGCGCTCGTGGGGTTTGAGGCCCCGGCGGGTGAGTCCGTCTTCGCCTATGGACAGGCACGCATCGACCGGTACAACGCACGGCTCGACGCGTTGCTGCGCGACCCGATGTCTGTCCCGACCGAGAAGCCCGATCCGCGGAGCCTTCAGTTCAACGGCAAGCTCGAGTTCCCTCAGCAGTGGAACTCCTATTGGAACGAGATCCCGCGATACCGGCGGGAGGTCGAGAAGCTGCTCGCCGACGACCGCGAGTTCTACGAGCGCTACCTCGCCCTGCACCGCCTGCGGGGCTACTTCCAGACTGGGCGGCCGAGCTTCTTGGTGCCGATCGCTTACGTGCCGGCCAACATACGCAAGCTGTTTCTCGCGAGCGTCGTGCTCCGGATGCGCAGTGACGACCCGCACGAGCAGCAGCAGGGCCTCGCGGACCTCGAGGATGACCTGCGGCTCTGGCGGGTGATGCTGGCTGCGGACGATACGTTCGCCTCGAAGATGGTGGCGATCGCCTATCTGCACGCGGACGAGCTGCTGCTGGCCGACGCCATCGCCGATCCGCACTCATCGATCCCGGTCGGACCCGACGACGCGCAGGGAGTGGCGCCGCTGTTCCTGCTCGATGACTGGGACGTCGGCAACGTGTATCGGCGCGAAATGCCTGTGCATCTGTCGTTCCTCGAGCAGGCGCGCGCCACCGCCCGGTCCGGCTGGGCTCGGCCCGATACCGGGTGGCTGCAGCGCCTTTCCGACCGGATCGGAGACAACTTTTTAAAAATCAACGCCACGGAGAACCTTTTCGCGGAGCAGGTGGACCGATTGTCGCGCGCGGCGGCTCCCGGCGCCGTCGGCTCCGCTGGAGCGGCCGCCGGCAACCCACTCGCGACGATTCGGATGGTCTATAACCCTATCGGCAAGTTCCTCGCGGCCCTCACTGAAGACGGCTTCAGCGGGTACCCCGCGCGCGCCTGGGACGGCGCGGCATTCCAACGTCTGCTGCGATTGAGCTACGAGATCCGGCGCGAGCGGATCGATGTGGCCGCCATCTCCGCGTTCATGAGACAGCATCCCGAGTGGTCGACCCACCCGTCCGATGGGCGCTCATTCGTCTGGGACAGTACCGCGGCAACGATCCGGGTTGAGAACCTGGGCAAGGATACGAGCGGCCGGGTGTACTTCGTCCATGTCTGGCGGGCGCTCGCGCAGGACTGACATAGCCTCACGGCTCTTACGGCTCTGCACTTGCACCCCCCGCCGCGCCCCGTATAGAAAGGAGCCGGTTGACCCTTGCAGAAGGCAACGCTTCCCATGACAGGCGACCCCGTGACGCTCGAGCAGCTGCGCCAGCGCGTGACCGATATCGACCGCCAGCTGATTGCGCTGGTGGGCGAACGCAAGGCCGTGAGCGAGGAGGTCGCGCGCGTCAAGCGTGCCACCGGGCGGCCGACCCGCGACTACGAGCGCGAGCGCGAGGTGATCCTCGCGGTGCGGGCGCTGGCCGCCGAGCGCGGCGTGTCGCCGCAGCTCGCCGAGCAGCTGTTGCGGCTGCTGATCCGCTCCTCGCTCGCCACCCAGGAGCAGGCGACGGTGGCTGCGCGCGGCGCCGGCAGCGGCCGCCGGGCGCTCGTGATCGGCGGCGCCGGCAAGATGGGCGGGTGGATGGTCAGCTTCCTCGTCTCGCAGGGCTTTGCCGTCGAGGTCGCCGACCCGGCACCCGCGGCGCCGGGGGTGGCGCGCCTGGCAGACTGGCGCGACAGCGACCTGAAGCACGACTACATCGTGCTCGCCACGCCGCTTAGCGTGACTGACGGCATTCTGAAGGATCTGGCGCTGCGGCGTCCTGCGGGGGTGATCTTCGATGTCGGCTCGCTCAAATCCCCGCTGCGCGCGGGGCTGCTGGCGCTGAAGTCACACGGCTGCCGGGTGACCTCCGTGCACCCGATGTTCGGGCCGGACACCGAGCTTCTGTCCGGACGTCACGTGGTGTTCGTGGATCTGGGACACGAGCCGGCGCTCAACGCCGCGCGCGAGCTGTTCGCCTCCACGATGGCCGAGCAGGTCGTCATGAGCCTCGATGAGCACGACCGGCTGATCGCCTATGTGCTGGGCCTCTCGCATGCGCTCAACATTGCGTTCTTCACCGCGCTCGCCGAGAGCGGCGAGGCGGCGCCGAAGCTCGCGCGCATGTCGAGCACCACTTTCGACGCCCAGCTCGAGGTCGCCGGCCACGTCGCCGAGGAGAGTCCGGAGCTGTATTATGAAATACAGAGCCTGAACGACTATGGCGCCGAGTCCCTCGAGGCCCTTTCGCAGGCGGTCGAACGCCTGCGTACCTCGGTGCTCTCGCAGGACCACGCGGGGTTCGTTGCTTTGATGCGCCGGGGGCGCGATTATCTCGCCGACCGGCGCAGCGTCACGGCGCAGCGCGCCTGAGGGAGCAGGAGGTTTTGCGCGCCATGGCCCAGTTGCAGACCGAGCGGGAGTCCCGCGACCCGGCTGTCGAGACTCTCGCGAGCCTCGAGGAGGAGAACCGCACACTTCAGGGGCGGCTCGAGCAGCTCACCGAGGAGGTCAGCCGCAACGACTCGCTGCTGCGCAAGACGCAGGAGCGCGAGCTGGAGCTGCTGCGTGCGGGCTCGCTGACGCAGCTGTTCGAGCGGCTGATCCAGGGACTGAAAGCCTCGTACCAGCTCGACGGCGTGACGCTGGTCCTGCACGACCCGCAGCACGAGATCCGGCATCTGCTCTACGGCGACGAGCCGGCGCAGCCGCCGCCGGGCGTGCGCTTCGTCGACACGCTGCTGCCGATCGCGCCGCAGCTCGCGGCGCTCGAGCGGCCGTGGCTCGGCCCGTTTCACCGCGCCGATCACGAGCTGCTGCTGGCGGGGGCGGTGCCGCAGGGCGGCAGCATCGCGCTCATCCCGCTGCGGCGGCACGAGCAGCTCGACGGCGTGCTGGTGTTCGTGAGCAATGATCCATTCCGCTTCTCGAACGAGCTCGCGAGCGACTTTCTCGCGCATCTCGGACTCGTCGCCGCCATCTGCGTGGAGAATGCGGTCAATCGCGCGCGGCTGCTGCGCAGCGGGCTCACCGACTTCCTCACCGGCTTCCATAACCGGCGCTACCTGCACGCCCGCTTGCGCGAGGAGCTGTCGCGGACACAGCGCGCGCGGCAGTCGATCGTCTGCCTGATGATCGACGTCGACCACTTCAAGCGCATCAACGATCAGTACGGTCACCTGGCCGGCGATACGGTGCTGCGCGAGGTGGCGCAGCGCATTGACGCGGAGATGCGCATCAGCGACACCGGCGCCCGCTTCGGCGGGGACGAGTTCGCCATGGTCCTGGCGCAGGCCACCGTCGGTGACGGCGAGCGGGTCGCAGGGCGCGTGCTGCACGCGGTGCGGGCGGAGCCGATCAGGATTGGCGAGCACGCCCAGGAGACCGTGACGCTCTCGATCGGCGTAGCCGCGTGCACGCCGGGACCGAGCATGCGCGATTACAAGGTGCTGGCCGAGCGCCTGATCGCCGAGGCCGACGCGGCGCTCTATCGGGCCAAGAGCGCGGGGCGCAACCGCATTGCGACCTCGCCGAACATCGTCGTGTGAGTCGTCAGCGGCCTCGCCCCCGCAGGATCACGACGAAAAGCGGCGCCCCGACCAGGGCCATGATCGCCCCCACCGGCAGCTGACGCGGGCTCGCCACCGTGCGGGCGAGGAGGTCAGCGCCGGCGAGCAGCATGCCGCCGGCGACCGCGGCCGCGGGTGCGACGATCCGGTGGTCGCTGGTGCGAAACGCGAGTCGTACCGCGTGCGGCGTGATGAGTCCGACAAAGCCCACGGTCCCGGCGCTCACCACCGCAATCGCGGTCGCCGCCGCGCAGCCGATGAAGAGCGCGCTCCGCCAGGCGTCGAGCGCGAGTCCCACGGTCCGTGCGCGCAGCTCGCCCGCGGCGAGCACGTTGAGCGGGCGCGCCACGCCGACGGCGAGGGTCACGGCGAGCACGGCAGCTGCAAGGCTCGCCCACGGACTCACCGCCCACTCGAGGTCGCCGGCCAGCCAGAACACCATGCCGCGTACGCGCGAGGAGTCCGCCAGCGCGAGCAGGACGCTCACCAACGCGCCGCAGGCGCTCGCCATGACGATCCCGGTGAGCAGCAGCCGTGGCGTCCCGCCGCCGCGCGCGAGCAGGTACACCGCCCCCACGGCGCACAGCGCCCCGCCGATGGCGGCCGATTGGACCGCAAGCGCGGCGGCGCCCGCCATCATGGCGAGCAGTGCCCCGACCGCGGCCCCGCCCGAGACGCCGAGCACATATGGGTCGGCGAGCGAGTTGCGGAACAGCGCTTGCAGCAGCACGCCGGCGAGCGCGAGCAGGCTCCCGACCCCGAAGGCTGCGAGCACCCGCGGCAGCCGCACGCCGATCAGGACGCTGCGGGTCGCCGCATCTCCCGAGCCGGCGAGCGCCGCGAGCGCAGCGTGCAGACCGATATTCGAGCTGCCGATGAGCAGAGCTGCGAGAAATACCGCCGCAGCCACCAGGAGCAGCAGCAGCAGGCTCCCGGGTGCCGCGCGGCTCGCGCGGGGTTCGGACAGGGGCGTTGGGCCGGCAGCGCGCATCGGTGCGCTAGCCTACATCCCCGCGCCGCACCTCGGGCGCGCCTTGTGGCAGACTCCCCAGTCAGCCATGAGCGACGTCATCCCCACGAGCGACGTCATCGACCCGGCGGGCTTTCGCGTCAACGTCGGCATCGTCCTGATGCTGGGACCGCAGGTGTTTCTCGGCCGCCGCACCGGCGGGCGCGGCTGGCAGTTTCCGCAAGGGGGCGTGCGCGGGGGCGAGGAGCCCGAAGAGGCCGTGTACCGCGAGCTGGACGAAGAGATCGGCATTGGTCGCGGCAGCGTCGAGCTTCTCGGCCGGACGCGCGGCTGGCTGCGCTACCGGCTGCCGCCGCGCTACGTGCGCCGCAACCAGCGCCCGCTGTGCATCGGCCAGAAGCAGCGCTGGTTCCTGCTGCGGCTCACGGAGCCGGACGCGCGCTTCGACTTCGGCCGCACCGCCGATCCTGAATTTGACCAGTGGCGCTGGACCTCGTACTGGGAGCCGGTCGCGGAAGTCATCTATTTCAAGCGCCCGGTGTACGCGCAGGCGCTCACCGAGCTGGCATCGCTCGCGTTTGCCGGCGGGGAGGCGCCGCCGCTGCCGCCGTGGTGGAGCAAGGTGACCGCAGGCGCCCGGCGCCGTACGGCGCCCGTGCCCGCGGCGTAGCGTCCCGAAGCGGATGTCGCGCCGGCTGAGTGAGCTCCTGCGCGGCGGCAACGCAGCGCCGGTCGTCGTGCGCACGCAGCCGCCGGCACTGCGCAACGTGCTGCTCACCGCCGGCAGCCTGATCGGGCTGTTCGCGCTCTACGTGTTCTACGAGCTCGGCCGCTACGATGCGGGCTACGACCGCCTCGCCGTGGCGCAGCAGCGCACCGAGCTCGAGGTGCGCATCGAGCACCTGGAGAGGGACAACCGCGAGCTGCGCACGAAACTGGCCGAGCTCGACACCATCCGCCTTGGCCGAGCGCGCGAGCAGGCGGAAGTGGCGCGCTCGATCGGCGATCTGCAGGCGCAGATCGCGCGGCAGTCCCAGGAGCTCGCGTTCTACCGCGGCGTGGTCGCGCAGAACGCCGCCAATATCGGGCTGAAGATCCAGTCGCTGCGCATCTCGGCGACTCAGGTTCACGGGCTGTACATCGTGCACCTGGCGCTGGTGCGCTCGGGCCGCGCCGAAGCGCTGACCAGCGGCAGCGTCGAGCTGAGCGTCGACGGCGAAGCCGCAGGCGCGGTGAGG
Source organism: Gammaproteobacteria bacterium (assembly GCA_030040525.1). Taxonomy (GTDB): domain Bacteria; phylum Pseudomonadota; class Gammaproteobacteria; order Steroidobacterales; family Steroidobacteraceae; genus 13-2-20CM-66-19. The sequence continues at coordinate 15,012 of JASHTN010000179.1, forward strand.
CAGCTGGACCTGCCGGCCCTTACCGGCGGCAGGACCGGCGAGCTGGGCTACGACTTCCGCTACTTCCAGAATTTCGATCAGGATGTGACCATTCCGGCGATGTTCAAGCCCGAGCACATCAGCGTAGTCGTGAAATCGAAGCGCGGGGACGCATCGCCGCTGTCGCAGACCTTTCTGTGGAGCGTCGAGCCGGGTCCGTGACGCGTAGCGCCTGACAGGCATCGAGTGAGATCGGAGGCCGCATGTTCAACCGCGATTCCCTCGCCGTCCGCATCGACACCCTGATCGGCAAGGGCGCGCAGGTTCGGGGTGACGTCGACTTCCTCGGCGGCATGCACCTCGACGGCGCCATCGCCGGCAACGTGCGCTCGGATGCCTCCCCCGGCGCCACCTTGTCGGTGAGCGAAACCGGCTCCATAGAGGGGGATGTGGACGTGCCGAACGTGCTGCTCCAGGGCGCGGTGAAGGGCGACATCCGGGCACGTGAGCGGGTGGTACTCGGCGCCACGGCCCGGGTCGAAGGCAACGTCTACTACGGGATCATCGAGATGACCGTCGGCGCGCAGATCATGGGCAAGCTCGTGCGGCTCGCGCCCGAAGCCGCGCCGGCCGTGCCCCAGGCCGGGTAACCCACTGAAGCCGCTCTGGATTGCGGCCTGGGCCACGGTTTGCGACGCGCGCCTTTGACCTGGGTCGGGGCGGCTTTTAGACTCGCTTTTGAAGGAGATTATGAGCAGTACCGAAGTTCTGCAGGACGCGCCGGCCGCGGAAGCGCCAGCTCCGGAGGCACCCCTCGTGTTCACCGACGCCGCCGCCCGCAAGGTCGCTGACCTGATCCGTGGCGAGGGCAACCCGAAGCTGATGCTGCGGGTGTTCGTGCAGGGTGGGGGCTGCTCGGGGCTGCAGTACGGCTTCGAGTTCGACGAGGCGCTGCAGGACGGCGACACCTGCATCGAGAACCAGGGCGTCAGGCTCATCGTCGACCCGATGAGCGTGCAGTACCTGACGGGCGCCGAGATCGACTACCGCGAAGGACTCGACGGCGCGCAGTTCGTCATCCGCAACCCCAACGCAACTACCACCTGTGGCTGCGGCTCTTCCTTCGCCGCCTGACGGGGCAGCACGCGCGTGCGCGCCGCCCTGAACGTCCGACCGGCAGAAAACCGCCCCGCCCCTCGCACCGCTCCCCGTCCCGTCCCGGACGTGCTCGCGGCGGTCGACCTCGGCTCCAACAGTTTCCACATGGTCGTGGCGCGCTACAGCCATGGCCAGCTGGTGATCATCGACCGGCTGCGCGAGATGGTGCGCCTCGCCGCCGGCGTGGAGGAGAACGGCCGCATCGACAAGGACGTGGCCGCGCGCGCCCTCGCCTGCCTCGAGCGCTTCGGACAGCGCCTGCGCGACATGCATGCCGACAGCGTGCGCGTGGTCGGCACCAACGCACTGCGCCGCGCGCACCGCAAGCAGGCCTTTCTCGAGCGCGCGCGTGAGGCCCTCGGCCACCCGATCGAGATCATCGCCGGCATGGAGGAGGCGCGCCTCATCTACGCGGGGGTCGCGCACACCATGCCGAGCGAGCCGGGGCGGCGCCTGGTGGTCGACATCGGTGGCGGCAGCACCGAGATGATCATCGGCGAGGGACTGGCGCCGCTCGAGCTCGAGAGCCTGCAGATGGGCTGCGTGTCCCTGAGCGAGCGCTTCTTTCGCGAGGGCAAGATCTCCGCCAAGCGCTTCGAGCGCGCACGGCTCGCCGCG
>JASHTN010000015.1 GCA_030040525.1 Gammaproteobacteria bacterium
GATGCGGCGCGCGGCGCCCGCGGCCCGGCCGCCGCGCCGCCGGCGCTTCGGCCAGCATTTCCTGCACGACCCCGCGGTCATCCGCCGCATCGTCCAGGCGCTCGGCGCGCGCCCCGGCGATCACTTCGTGGAGATCGGGCCCGGGCGCGGCGCCCTGACCCGCGAGCTGCTCTCGCTCGAGGGCTGCACGCTCGATGCGATCGAGATCGACCGCGACCTGGTGCGCGGGCTGCACGCCGCCTTCGGCGACTCGCCGCGCCACGTGCTGCACTCGGCGGACGCGCTCGAGTTCGACTTCGCCGCCCTCGCGCGCGCGCGCCGCGGAGCGCTGCGCATCGTCGGCAACCTGCCCTACAACATCTCGACGCCGCTGCTGTTCCACCTGCTGCAGGCCCATGCGGCCATCAGCGACATGCACGTTATGTTGCAACGGGAGGTCGCCTGCCGCATCGCCGCGCAGCCGGGCGATGCCGATTACGGCCGGCTCGCCGTCATGCTCGCGCCGCAACTGCGCAGCGAGCGGCTGTTCGAGCTGGGACCCGGCGCCTTCCAGCCGCCCCCGCGGGTCTGGTCCGCGGTGCTGCGGCTGGTGGTGCGGCCGGCACCGCTCTTTGCCGTGAGCCCGCACTACGCGCGGGTGGTGGCCGCGGCCTTCACCCAGCGCCGCAAGACACTGCGCAACGCGCTCGGCGCGCTCCTCACCCGCGAGCAGATCAGCGCCTGCGGCCAGGATCCGGGGGCGCGGCCCGAGAGCCTCACTCCCGCGGGGTTCAACACCCTCGCCCAGGCCCTCGACCGGGCGCCCGTACGAGACTAGGCTAAAGCCGCCGCGTAGGGGGACTCGTATGGCGCTCTACCGTCGCATGCTGCTGGTGGTCGACCTGAGCGAGAACAGCCCGCTGCTCGCGCGCCGCGCCCGGGCTCTGGCCGAGGGCCTCGGCGCCGAGCTCGAGCTGCTGCACGTCGTCGAGTTCGTGCCGGTGGAGCCGATGGGCGAGACGCTGATGCCGGCGGTGCAGATCGAGGAGGAATCGCTGCAGCATGCGCGCGCGCGGCTCGCGGCGCTCGCCGCGGACCTCGGGCTCGAGGGCGCCCGGTGCCGTGTCGAGAGCGGTAATGTCAAATCGGAGATCGTGCGCGTCGCCCGCGAGCGCCACTCGGACCTCATCATCCTCGGCAGCCGCGAGCGCCACGGGCTCTCGATCCTGGTCAACATGACAGAAGATACGGTGCTGCACGCCGCGCCCTGCGACGTGCTGGCGATCCGGGTTACGCGGGGCTGACGCGCACATTTCCGGTACAATCGTTGCCGGTATGGCGCTTCTCGACCACAAGATCCGCGTGGATGTCGAGACCAGCTACCTCGATGAGCAGTCCGACCCGAGGGAGCACCGCTTCGTCTTCGCCTACACCATCACGATCCGCAACGAGGGCCAGGTGCCGGCGCGGCTGCTGACGCGGCACTGGGTCATCACCGATGCCAACGGCAAGGTGGAGGAGGTGCGCGGCGACGGCGTGGTGGGCGAGCAGCCGTACCTCAAGCCGGGGCAGGGATTCCGTTACTCGAGCGGCGCCGTGCTCGAGACGCCGGTCGGCTCCATGCAGGGGAGCTACCAGATGCTGGCCGACGACGGCGCGCATTTCGACGCGCCCATACAGCCTTTCCGGCTCGCCATGCCGGGCATCGTGCAGTGACGCGCTATGCGATCGGCGACGTACAAGGCTGTGACGACGAGCTCGGCGCACTCCTCGAGCGGCTGAGGTTCTCCGCCGACCGCGACCGGCTCTGGTTCGTCGGCGATCTCGTCAACCGCGGCCCGAAATCGCTCGCGACGCTGCGCCGGGTGCGGGCGCTCGCCGACAATGCGCTGGTGGTGCTCGGCAATCATGACCTGCACCTGCTCGCGGTCGCGCACGGCAGCCAGCGCCGGCGCCGCTCCGACACCCTCGAGGAGGTGCTCGCCGCCCCCGACCGGGATGCGCTCCTCGAGTGGCTCATCCGCTGTCCGCTCGCGCACCACGAGGCGGGCGACCTCATGGTGCACGCGGGCGTGGTGCCGCAGTGGACGGTGGCTCTCACCCTGACGCTGGCGCGCGAGATCGAGGCGGCGCTGTGCCGCGATCCGCGTGCGCTCTTCGAGCACATGTACGGCAACGAGCCCGACCGCTGGAGCGATACGCTCGCGGGCACCGAGCGGCTGCGCTTCGCGATCAACGTGCTCACGCGTCTGCGGGTGTGCACGGCCGACGGGCGCGTGGACCTCGGCGTCAAGGGCGCACCGCCCCCGCCGCCCTCACCGCTGCTTCCCTGGTTCGAGGTTCCGGGGCGCAGCAGCCGCAACGCGCGCATCATCTTCGGGCACTGGTCGGCGCTCGGACTGACGCTGCGTCCGGGCCTCGTGGGGCTCGACAGCGGCTGCGTGTGGGGCGGCGCGCTCACCGCGCTCGACCTCGACGCGCAGCGCCCGCCGGTCTGCGTGCCGTGCGGCGGGCAGCAGCAGCCGGGGCCGGACGCCTAAGGCTCGAGCCGCGCTCCCCAGGAGACCGTCATCTCGGTCGTCTCGGGCCGATACACCCCGGGGGTCAGCTCGAGGTCGACGGGCTGCGGGCCCGAGGCGGCGATGGGCAGCGTGAGGCGCTGCGCCGCCTGCACCGCGAGCACGCCGATCGATCCCGGCGTCACCCTGAAGGCGAGCCGCACCGGCCAGGCGCCACCCGCCGCGGGCTTGAGCACGATGCTGCCCGAGCCGCGTGCGGCGCTCAGATCGACGAGCAGCGTATTGCGCTGCCAGTACTGCGGGAAGGTGTTGGTGCCGCTGATGTCGAGCTCGTGCACCGGCTGCGGTTGCGGCGGCGGCCGGTGATGCCAGGGCATGTGGCTGCAGGCGGCCGCGCCCGCCAGCCACGCCACCGCCACGGCGCGCAGCCCGCGCTGCGCGAGTCTCGCCCTGCCTGCCATCGGGGTGTCTCCTTGGGTCGTCGGCTTGCGCGTAACATACGCGAAAGGCACCCCGCTGTAAGGACACGCTCCCCATGCAAGCCCTGCAGGCATTCGATTTGCGGCGCTGGATCGACGCCAATCGCGCCCAGCTCAAACCGCCGGTCGGCAACAAGCGGGTATTCACCGACGGCGACTTCATCATCATGGTCGTCGGCGGACCGAACGCCCGCAAGGACTACCACGTCGACCCGGGCCAGGAGTTCTTCTACCAGCTCGAGGGCGACATGGTGCTGCAGACCGTCCAGGACGGCCGCCGGGTCGATGTGCCGATCCGCGCCGGCGAGGTACTGCTCATCCCGCCCAACATGCCGCATTCGCCGCAGCGCCCGGCCAACACGCTCGGTCTGGTGATCGAGCGCCGGCGCCTGCCCGGGGAGCGCGACGGTTTCCAGTGGTACTGCGAGCGCTGCGGCACGCGGCTCTACGAGGAGTTCTTCGAGCTCACCGACATCGAGAAGCAGTTTCCGCCGGTGTTCGACCGGTTCTTCTCCGACCGCAGCGCGCGCACCTGCGCGCAGTGCGGCGCCGTCATGGAGCGCTCGTAGCATGGAGCGCGACTGATCCAGGATGGAGCGCGCTTAAGTTGCAGGCGCGAATCGCATTCGAGGCCGGCGCGTTCGAGATCGATCTCGCGCATCCGGTGAGTCTCGCGCTCGAGCTGGACTTCACCGGCCCGCAGCCGCGGCATTTCGCGGCGCCGCGCGCCAGCAGCCGCCCCTACGCGGTACCCGGGTTCCCGGGCAGCGTCGCGGGCGGCGCGAGCTGCAACTGCGAAGTGCTGACTCTCATCCCGCACTGCAACGGCACCCATACCGAGTGCGTCGGCCATCTGACCCGCGAGCGGCTCGACGCCTGGCGCATCGTGCCGGCGGAGCCCTTGCCGGCCGTGGTGCTCTCGGTTGCGCCGCAGCCCCCCGGCGCGACGCGCGACAGCACCGACCCGGCAGCCGAAGTCCGCGACCTGCTGGTCACCCGCGCGGCCCTCGAGCGTGCCTGGCCGGCGCGCGCGCCCTTTGCCGCGCGCGCGCTGATCCTGCGCACGCTCCCCAACGGCCCCGACAAGCGCACGCGCGACTACTCCGACGGCACGCCGCCGTATCTGACGCGCGCCGCGGCCGAGCTGCTCGTCGCCCGCGGCATCGCGCACCTCATCGTCGACCTGCCGTCGATCGACCGCAGCCACGATCAGGGCCGGCTCACCGCGCACCGCATCTTCTTCGGACTGCCGCCGGGCTCGACGAGGCTCGCCGACGCCGCGCGCCCTGCGGCCACGATCACCGAGCTCGCTTTCATTCCGGAAGCTGTCGCCGATGGCGCCTGCCTCTGTCAGCTGCAGGTGCCGGCGCTCGACGGTGACGCCGTGCCAAGCCGCCCGCTGCTCTACCGGCTCGCCGCATGAGTGCGCCCGCATGAGCCGGCCCGCGAGCCACAGCGCGATCCGGGAAGAGGCGCGCGCACGGGATGCCGCCGATCCCCTCGCGACGTTTCGTGAGCGCTTCGCCCTGCCCGAAGGCCGCGACGGTGCGCCGCTCACCTATCTCTGCGGCCACTCGCTCGGGCTCGCGCCGCGCGGCGCCCGCGAGCTGGTCGACGCCGAGCTCGAGGCGTGGGCGCGGCTCGCCGTCGAAGGCCACGAGCAGGCGTCGCGGCCGTGGATCCCGTACCACGAGAACCTGACCGCGGGCCTCGCATCCCTGACCGGCGCGCTGCCCGAGGAAGTGGTCGCCATGAACTCGCTCACCGTGAACCTGCACCTGATGCTGGCGAGCTTCTATCGCCCCGCGCACCCGCGCACGCAGATCCTCATCGAGGCGGGCGCCTTCTCCTCCGACCGGCACGCGGTCGCATCCCAGATCGCCTGGCACGGCCTCGAGCCCGATGCCGAGCTCATCGAGCTGGCGCCGGCTGCGGGCGCGGACATCCTGACGCACGAGGCCATCGAGGCCTGCCTCGCCGCGCGCGGCGAGCGCATCGCGCTCGTGCTGTGGCCGGGAGTGCAGTTCCGCACCGGCCAGGCGTTCGACCTGGCGCGCATTGCCCGCGCGGCGCACGCCCAGGGCTGCATCGCCGGCTTCGATCTGGCGCACTCGATCGGCAACACCGAGGTCGCGCTCCACGACCTCGGCGCCGATTTTGCCGTGTGGTGCAGCTACAAGTACCTGAACGGGGGGCCGGGCGCGATCGGCGGCTGCTTCGTGCACGAGCGGCACGCGCGCGCCCAGCCGCGCGAGCGGCACAGCGGCGCGCTCCCCGGTGCCCGCCTCGCCGGCTGGTGGGGGCACGAGGAGTCGACGCGCTTTCGCATGGAGCCGCGTTTCCGCGCCGCCGCGGGCGCTGCGGCCTGGCAGGTGAGCAACCCGCCGATCCTCTCGGCCGCGCCGCTCATCGCCTCGCTGGCGCTGTTTGCCGCGGCAGGCATGCAGCGGCTGCGCGCCAAGTCGGTCGAGCTCACCGGCTTCATGGACGCGCTCGTCCGCCCCCTCGAGCCCGAAGTGCGCATCATCACGCCGGCCGCGCCCGGGGCACGCGGCTGCCAGCTGTCACTGCGCATCGCGGGCGGCGCAGCGCGCGGCCGCCGCGTCTTCGATGCGCTACGCGCGCGCGGCATCGTCGGCGACTGGCGCTCGCCCGACATCGTGCGCGTGGCCGCAGTGCCGCTCTACAACCGCTTCGAGGAGGTGCTGCGCTTCGCGCAGCAGCTCGAAGCGGCGCTGCGGGCCACGCCGTGAAGCCCGCCGGCGCCACCACCGTCAGCATCATCGGCGCCGGTCTCGCCGGAGCGCTGCTCGCCGTGCTGCTCGCGCGGCGCGGCTGGCGCGTCGAGCTGCACGAGCGCCGTGCCGATCCGCGCGAGAGCCGGCCCGAAAGCGGCCGCTCCATCAACCTGGCGCTCGCCGCGCGCGGCATGCGCGCGCTCGAGCGTGCCGGGGTGATGGAGCGCGTGCGGCCGCT